>JBDKJI010000001.1:0-4214 GCA_039796655.1 Chlamydiota bacterium
GAAATGGGCGCAGGCAGTAAAGCAATCATACCTAGGAGGAGTGCCACGAGGATATCGGTTTGAACGACGATGGGTAGCGGGGTGACAGGTGCCGTGTACGATCTCCATAAGAGGATATAGGCGATCAAGCATTGTAATGTATGTAGTCGCCTAAAGGGTTTGAGAAATGATCCGGCAGCCAATGCGATGACCAATATGCCCAGATAAGAGGTTTTGGGGAGGCTCGCTTCGAACCAGGTGGCCTGGAAGATGAGCCAGATCCCAATCATGATTTCGAGGATCCGGGGCCAGTGGTCGATCCAGCGAAACGACGGTTGCATACGGGGAGCATGTCTAGGGAGTTCTTTCAGAGTCTTGACGGCGGCTTTGAGAGCAGCATCAGAAGGAGATCCCCAAAAAGCATTCCACACCTCGCGGCGCGAGCGTGTTTGTTGCCAGAGGTGGTAGAGGTATACTATTGAAGTCCACACTTCATTATATGAAAAAAGGATGAGCAACAGTGAGACAATCGCTGTGGCAAGACAAAACGTGCACCAGTGACCTACAACGGTACCTTGTAAGATGACGAGCACTATGCTGACGATGCCGAGAGGGATGACATCGATACCAAAAATCATGACAAGCCACGGGCGATCTCGCCATCTTTGGTCTGAGCCTGCCATAGCGAAGATTGCGTCGGATAGGTAGGCAAGAACACCGAGCATTGCGTCGGGGATCCGAATCCAGCGGGTGATTGTGTGAGATACGTCGGAATCAAGTACGCGCATTGTCCCATCCTGGAACAGCGGGTCGTATGCCGAAGGGATCATACGCCATTGGTAGAGGCCAAGGTAGAGCGCTAAGCCTGTTGCGATGAGAGCGATGATGGCCATGAACCAGCGCTGGCCGAAACTGGAGGGCGTTTTGGTGAAAATGGGGTCATATTCCATGATCCTCGTGTATACTGAAAGTAGCCTGGTATGTAAAGTGATGGCAATGAGAGAACTTGTTGTGATCACAGGCGCAAGTGGGCGCATAGGCAGCCGGCTAGCGCGGGCGCTTGCGCCTGTTTATGATGTGATTGGTCTTGATCTACATCCGGCTAGGCAAGCGAGCGGTGCTTTGCATATTTCAACAGACATTACATCTGATGAAAGTGTCCGCAGCGCGCTTCATGAGATTGCCAAAAAGCGCGGCAAACAGATTGCTTCTTTTGTTCACCTAGCAGCCTATTACAGCTTTTCAGGCAGTGCTTCGAATCAATACGAGAGGATTACGCTGCAAGGAACCCGGCGGATCTTAGAATCGCTCAAGGGTTGGCAAGTGGATCAATTTGTCTTTTCGAGCACGATGCTTGTCCACGCCCCATCGGAAAGCAAGATTGACGAGGAATCACCTCTTAAACCAAGCTGGGCCTATCCTGAATCTAAAATCAAAGCAGAACAGATTATTTTGGATAACGAAATCCCTTCAACGATCTTGCGGATCGCCGGCTGCTATGATGATGAGGGGCATTCTATTCCTTTAGGAAACATGATTTTGAGGATTGCTGAAAAACGCCTTACTAGTCGATTTTTCCCTGGCAATCTCAATCACGGTGCTGCATTTTTGCATTTTGATGATCTGACGTCGGCTTTTGGTCAAGCGATTGCTCATCGAAAAACTTTGATGCCTGGGTCGATTTTTCTCATCGGCGAGGGGCACACATTTGGATACGATCAGCTGCAGCGCAAGATGTGGGAACTTTTGCACGGCATGCCACGACGTACTTATTCAATTCCAAAGTGGTTTGCCAAACTCGGCGCTTACGTCGACGGGATGAATCCGTTTTCCAAGGAGACGTTCATTAAACCTTGGATGATCGATTTTGCTGATGACAATTACGTTTTGGACATTACCAAAGCACAACGACAGCTTCAATGGGTTCCTGCTCACAATGTGATGCTATCGTTGCCAAATATGATCGCAGCTTTCCAGAGAGACCCTCAGGGTTTTATTGCGACCCTTTAGAGGGTGTTTATGAATTGAGGTTTTGTTGATTTTTTTGGTTCTTTTGAGCCAATTTTCGACTACAAATTCCAGAGGTAATATACCACTTCCACCTGAAGCGTACCCAAAAAAACTGATTCAAAATCTCGGAGTTAATATCTAATTCAGTGTTTCGTGTCCGAGCCCGTGCCCGCGTGCGTGCCCGAACCTAAAGGCAAGTGAAAGGGGATGTTTTTCGCTAAAGAGAAGCCCTCGTTGCCCCAAGCCCCAAAATCGGGCGCGGGCACGCACGCGGGCTCGGGCGCGATATGGCAGCCCTCGGGGCTGCTCCTAACCTATCAAGCTCCTCGCTTTGCGAGGATGTTATGACTTATTAACTCGAGAGAGCTTTCAATTGAAGCCCTTTTGGGTGCGCTTCAGGTGGAAGCGGTATATCATCTCAAGTCGAACCGAGCATCGTCTGTAAGAGCGTATTTAATACTTCGGTTCAAGGCATGACTAAAAGATTCGTAAGTATTAGTCACGTTGACGTCCATCGATCGACTACAAGTATGAAACACGACGAAGCGATGAGGATCTTCTGCAGCCAATGTCAAAGTAATCCTACTTCCCGGCAAAAATCCTTCAGCGCCGGTCGCGGCACGTAAAAGGTCTCGCAACTCTTCATCACTTGCATTGTCTACCCATGTTCGAAAAAATGCCTTCATCCTATCTTGCTCTTCTGTGGATCGTTCTGCGCAATGGATAGCGATTTTGAGTTGTTCTCGATCGATCACGCCTTCCACTTTTTCACATAAAACAGAAGGTGTAGCACCTTTACGCCCATTCCACACACCGCCGTCAGGTGGCAACTCTGCTTGGATGCCCGATGCGATGGCAAGTGCTGCGCGGATGGACGGCATGACGTACCCCTCGAGAAATTCTGTCCGAGATAATCCTATTGCATTCGCAAGCCCTTCTATTTGTTCTGCCACACTCTCTGGCATATCGCCCATCTGAGACGACCACAAATTTGTTTGTATAAAAACACCTATCAGTTTCTGACTGATTGGATCCTCCATGGGTAAATCACTCGACGCACGTGCCAATTCTTCTTCTGTAAGAGCGTGCAACATAGAAAAAAGTACCGGATGAAAGTGGTGGCCTAATACAATCTCTTGATCGCCCACCAAGGCTCTGCCAAAGAAAATCCCCATTGAACGATACGCTCTAATCTGGTCTGGCAAAGACACAGCCCCTGGTTGATCCGACACAACTTTGGGTATGATTCCCTCCTCTGTAGCCTGTTTGGGAAGAGCTATACTGCGATCCAGCGCGTTCATCAATAACGAAACAAATTCCCGCGTGAGCCCGCCAACATCCAATCCCATTTCGCCTTCAAACGCAATCACCCTTTGCACATCAGCACGAGCAAGATACAGCAGCGGATCAGAAGCGAGTCTCTCCCGATTGACCACCAAAATAGTGAATACATGCCTATTTCTTAGCTCATCAAACTCTGGACTATCCTGCAGCACCGAATCAACGTGAATGATTGCAGCTTCATTTTGCTCCACGGCTGCACGAACGATTTCTAGGTCCCGCCTAAGATCTGGATGCGCATACTCAAGCGCGAGCCCGTTTTGCCTCACTGCCTCAAGAACAACTTCTCGATCACCCTGCAGATCCTCAGAGGCGTATTCCAGTGCGAGCCCGTTTTGTCTCACCGCCTCAAGAACAACATCTCGCTCACCCTTCAGATCCTCAGAGGCGTATTCCAGCGCAAGTCCGTTTTCCCGCACTGCCTCAAAAACAACATCTCGATCACCCTTTCGATCCTGGGAGGCATATTTCAGCGCAAGTCCGTTTTCCCGCACTGCCTCAAAAACAACATCTCGATCATTCTTTCGATCCTCAGAGGCGTATTCCAGCGCGCGCCCATCTTGCCTCACCGCCTCAAGAACAACAGCTCGATCATCACAAAAACGGCTAGGAGCATAATAAAGGGCCAGCCCATCTTGGCGGACTGCGGCCAAGACAATTTCTAGATCGATTGGAAAATCTAGAGGCACATATCTAAGAGCAATTCCTTGACTCCTCACCGCCGCAAGAATGACACCTCGATCACGCTGGAGATCCTCTGACGCATACATCAGCGCTGTTCCGTTTCTCTGCACTGCTGCCAGGACCGCCTCTCGATTCCTCTTCAGGCGCGGCGAGGCATACCTAAATGCGAGCCCATTCTGCCTTACTGCTGCCAGGACAAC
>JBDKJI010000002.1:0-2590 GCA_039796655.1 Chlamydiota bacterium
TTTTATTGGTTTTTGCTTACCACCCATTGTTACGTTGGATGTTTCCGATGGTAGTTGCTCTTTTGGCGAGCGCCGCGACTTGGGAATACGAGCAATTTGTCAAGGCAAAGGGAGGGCAAATTATTACTCCTGTCCTTCTCGCTGTAGCCTTTTTTGAGGTGATCGCGTTTGCTTTGCCCGATCCTGTTAGAGGATGGCCTTTTTGGTTTTTCTTTGCTGCATTCCTCCTGTTGTTTGCCTTGCATTTTCGACAAAAAGAAGGCGCTATTGTCGATCTGGCTGTTTCCTCATTTGGGCTGCTCTACATCGCTGTGCCCATGGGGATGATCGTCGGTATTTTGCATCATGCCCCTGATGCGACAGGTCGATTCTGGGTCATCTATTTGATATCTGTAACGAAAATCACCGATGTAGCGGCTTATTTTGCTGGGAGTTTATGGGGTAAAAGGAAACTAGCTCCGATGATTAGTCCCGGGAAAACGGTAGAGGGCGCTGTGTTTGGTTTGATTTCGGCCATCGGGATGAGTTTTATTTTTTTCCTTTTTGCCGATGGTTCGATGACAGGGCGTTATGATTGGTTATGGTTGGGATTAGTTCTTGGGCTCACGAGTCAGTTTGGCGATTTATCGGAGTCGCTTTTGAAACGAGACGCCAATAAAAAAGATAGTAATGCTATTCCAGGTCTTGGCGGAGTGCTCGATAGCGTTGATTCTCTTCTGTTCAACGCACCCTTGGTGTATCTGTATTTGAACAACTGGCGCGTATGATTATCACGATTGACGGACCGTCTGGCACGGGCAAATCAACAACAGCCAGGGGCGTTGCGGTGCGTCTTGGATTTGCCTTCTTTGATACGGGGGCGATGTATCGATCGTTTGCGTGGTCTGTTTTGCATGAGGGGCTCGATCCCAGTGATGAGGACGCAGTCACTCGTTTGGCGAAAACATTTCGACTCGACATCCAGAGTGGTGATCGGGGGGGGCGTCGTTATTTCGTGGGTAGTACCGACGTTACGGACGCAATTCGGAGCCAGTTGATCGCTAAAGCGGCGTCTCAAATAGCTGTCTATATTGGCGTTCGTTTAGCCCTTGTCAAAATTCAACGCGCTTTTGGTCAGGAGTGCGATGCTGTATTTGAGGGTAGGGACATGGGTACAGTTGTCTTCCCTGAAGCAGAGCTGAAAATTTTTCTCACCGCCTCGCCTGAGGTGAGGGCAAAAAGGCGTTTGCAGGAAATGGCTGCTAAACAGCCAGGGGCTGCTGGCAGTTTTGAGACAGTCTTAGCTGAAATCAAAGAGCGAGACGAAACCGATATGACGCGTGCCCACTCGCCTCTCAAACGCGCTCCAGGGGCGATTGAAATAGATACGACGCATATGAGTTTAAATGAAGTGATCGATGCGATCGTCACCCGGGTGCCCAAACATCCATCGAAATTTCGCGCCATGCAATTTTCTTATTGGCTCGTGAGATCTCTTGCCCTGATTTTATTTAAGTGTTTCTATAGGTTGGAAGTTATTGGCGTTCAGAATCTTAGGAAAGGTCGAGGGATCATTGCCGCGAACCATGTCTCTTTTTATGATCCCCCTCTTTTGTCGACTGCATGTCCTGAAGAAGTTCATTTTTTAGCGCGAGACTCTTTGTTTAAGGTGCCGTGTTTAGGTGGGTTGATTCGCCGTTTGAATGCGCATCCTGTAGCTGGTGATGCGAGTGACACACAAACGCTGAGGCTTGTAATCCGACTACTTGAGCAAGGGGAAAAGGTCATTATATTTCCCGAAGGCCAGAGAAGTCCTGACGGTTCGATGCGTCCCTTTGAGCGGGGGCTTGCATTTTTGGCTTTCAAGACAAATGCGCCTGTGTATCCTGTATTTCTTTCGGGGGTCCATGAAGTGTGGCCTCCTTCTCGTAAGTTTCCTCGTTTGTGGGGGAAAGTACGTTGTGTGTTCGGATCTCCCATCAAGCCTGATGTTTTTGACAAGCTTTCGAAGCGGGAAGCTGAATCAGCTCTGACTATGGCGTGTGAGAAGGCTGTTCAAGAGCTTGGATTGCCGTTCGAGCATTGATGGCCTTATTATCTTTTGATTTTAAGAATACATTTTGATATTTCGAAGGATATGTCCTTGTCTTTTTGGAAGCGATTGTCAATCTGTTTTTGCTCTTTTCTTGGCTGGCTCTATGCAGATATAGATCAAGTTGTTGATTCTGAAGAACCGTTTGTTAGCGTAACTCTGATACAAAGAGAAATAGAAGACGAAACGCCTACCGTGTCGGCAGTTGTCACAAGTGATGAAGTGGTGTCTCTAGAGCATTCGACAGTCGAGCTTGTTGCTCGTGAAGTGGAGGACGAGACAGCGTCGGTAGAAATTGCTGAAGAAGGGCAAGTTGCACAAGTAGAGCTGATGGGTCGAGACGTTGAGGACGAGACAGCGTCGGTAGAAATTGCTGAAGAAGCGCAAGTTGCACAAGTAGAGCTGATTGGTCGAGAAGTAGAAGATCAGATGCCTGCCACGTTAGAGTTGGTTGAGCGGGATATTGTGAATGAAATACCACTGTCTTCGATCGCCGAGGCTTCAGATCAAGCGACGCTG
>JBDKJI010000003.1:0-12884 GCA_039796655.1 Chlamydiota bacterium
GAAGCCAAGGTTGAAAATCACCTGTATTCTGAGCAAGAAAAACGGTTTCTTGCCGATCGCTATGTCGTTGGCACATGTCCCAAGTGTGGCTATGAGGGTGCGCGCGGCGATGAGTGCCAAAAGTGTGCTGCTTCCTATGAGGCAACAGATCTCAAATCACCTCGTTCGAAGCTCACAGGTGCGCCTCTCACATTGAAGCCGAGCGAACACCTTTATCTACGCTTTGATCGTTTTCAAAGTGCGCTTGCCGAGTGGCTTAAAACAAAGGACTGGAAAGAGAACGTCGTCCGTTTTGCGATGGGTTACGTCGATCATCTCAAACCGCGTGCCATTACGCGCGATTCCGACTGGGGCATCCCTGTGCCTGGCTATCCGGGCAAAGTATTCTATGTTTGGTTTGACGCGCCGATTGGCTACATCTCAGCCACGCAAGAATGGGCTGAGTCCATCGGGCGCCCTGAAGCATGGAAAGAGTATTGGCTGGACCCTGATGCACGCCTTGTGCAGTTCATTGGCAAGGATAACATTCCGTTTCACGCCGTTTTTTTCCCTGCGATGCTCATGGGGCAAACAATACCCTATAAGCTCCCCGACGAGATCCCGGCCAATGAATTTCTCCTTCTTGAAGGGAGACAGTTTTCCAAGTCCGACAACTGGACGATTGATCTCGATCCGTTTCTTACCCAATTCAGTGCTGATCAAGCGCGTTACGCCCTTGCGGCCAACGCCCCTGAAACATCTGACGCCGAGTTTAGCTGGCGCGATTTTCAGGCCCGCTGCAATGGGGAGCTCTTGGGCAAGCTCGCCAACTTTGTCCATCGCACTCTTACGTTCGCCACCACTCACACCAGTGCCCAAATTCCCCCTCTCCATGAGCTCGATGCAGCGGACCAGGCATTTCGGCGCGCCTGCGAAGAGACCTTGAGCACCATCGAGACAAGCTTTGCCTCGTTTCATGTCCGCAAAGCGACCCAAGAGCTCATCTTGCTCGCGCAGCACGGCAACGTCTACTTCGATCTAAAAAAGCCGTGGCTCTTGGCAAAAGATCCCGCACAGAAAATAAAACTTGAGACCACAATTCACCTGTGCATCGAATGCATCCAATTGATTGCGCTGGCTGCATCGCCCGTCATGCCTGAGACAGCTGAGAAAATTTGGCATATGCTCAGCGCCGATGGGAAACGGACCTGGGATGAGACGCGCGAGCACAAACTACCCCCAGGTCAGCCTATTCGGGCGCCCGAACACTTATTTCGTAAAATTGAGGACAAAGAAATGGAAGAACAGATCGCAAAACTCGGGGACAAACCAGCACCTGTTGAGATGTCCGTTGCAACCCACGCTCCTCTCAAATCACAGATACAGTTCGATCAATTTGGTGCAGTCGACCTACGCGTGGCTCAAGTCGTCCATGCTGAAAAAGTGCCCAAGTCGAAAAAGCTCCTCAAACTCACTTTGGATCTCGGGTTTGAGAAAAGAACCGTTGTGTCAGGGATTGCCCTTCGCTATGAGCCGGAGGCGCTTTTAGGCAAAAAGATCATTCTTGTTGCGAACCTTGCGCCCGCAACAATCATGGGCATCGAAAGCCAAGGCATGGTTCTCGCAGGACACAGCGGCGCTCTTCTCGAACTCCCCGAACTACCCAATCTTGCTCCGGGTAGCGTTGTTTCATGATGAGAGTTTCTTTAAAAGACCCGTATGTCTTTTCTTAACCTCATTATTCTGAACAGCGATGGCGACAGCCTTCTTTGAGCCAACTAAATAGACCTGTTTTTTGCCCCTCGTCACAGCCGTGTAGAACAAGTTGCGGTGGAGCATAATGAAATGGGCGGTGTGGATGGGCAAGACGACGCAGGGGCATTCGCTCCCTTGGTACTTGTGAATCGAAGTGGCATAGGCCAAGACGAGCGTGTCGAGCTCAGAGAAGTGGTATGATACCTCTTTTTCGTCGAACAAGACGACCAATGTTTGTTCAGGGCCGTTGATCTCAGCGATGCGGCCGATATCGCCGTTGAATACTTTTTTATCGTAGTCGTTGGCAATTTGCATCACCTTATCACCCGAGTGGAACCGTTTGCCGCCCCTCAGCAGCGGGCGGGAGCTCGGGTTGAGCAGTGTCTGCAAGGCCTCGTTCAAGAGTTCTATGCCGATGATCCCTTTTTTCATGGGGGCCAGTACCTGGATATCATCAAACGGGTCCAATCCCCACGCTTCTGGGATTTCCTTTTGCACCAGTTGTAAGATCACCTGTTGGGCTGCTTCGGGCGTTTCAGCTTCGACAAAGTGGAAGTCGCTTTTCGCATCCGTATCCAAAAAAGGAAACTCGCCCTGATTGATCCTGTGGGCGTTGGTGATGATCTTAGATCCTTTGGCTTGGCGGAAGATCTCTTTGAGCCGTGTCACGGGCACTTTGCCTGAATGGATCAGATCGTAGAGCACCATCCCGGGCCCCACGCTTGGCAGCTGATCGACGTCGCCGACCAGAAGCACCCGAGCGCCGCTTGGCACTGCTGAGAGCAAAGCGAACATCAGTTGCGTGTCGATCATGCTCGCCTCATCGACAATCAAAAGGTCGCATGAGAGGGGATTTTCTTTACCCCGTTTAAACTGCCCTGAAGCAAAATCCATCTCGAGCAGGGCGTGGATCGTCAGGGCATTTCTATGTGTGATCTGTTTAAGCCGTTTGGCAGCTCTGCCCGTCGGGGCCGCGAGAATGATCTGGCTTGTCAACTTATCGCTCACGCGCAAGATGGCATTGGTAATCGTGCTCTTACCGGTACCAGGTCCCCCTGTGATGATATGCACCTTATCGGTGAGGGCCTGGATGATTGCTGTCTTTTGCTCGGGGGCAAACTCAAGGCGCAGTTGCGTCTCCACCCAATCGGCGGCTTTCTTTGCGTCGATCGCCCGAACCGCCTGAGGGTGTCTGAGCAACCGTTGCATGTGGGAGGCGATGCCTGTTTCATATGCGTATAAAGGTTTTAACCACAGCATGCCCTCCTCTGCAACAATCGACCGGGTCTCGATGAGCGCATCGACTTCTTTTTCGATCAATGCAGAGTCTACTTCGAGCGCTGGCTGGGCAAGTAAGACAAGTTCAGCCCTAGGAAAGCAGGTGTGTCCCTGGTTTGTTTGGTCCCATAAGATATGTTCGATGCCGGCGCGGATCCGCTCGCTTGATTGCATGGCAAAGCCCAGTTTGAGAGCGACAGCGTCAGCCAGCTTAAAGCCGATGCCGAAGATCTCTTTGGCGAGGCGATACGGGTTTTCGCGGATGACGGCGACACTTTTATCGCCGTACGCCTTGTATACTCTTTGAGCAAACGACGGGCTGACACCGTGGCCGCGTAAAAAGATCATCACATCGCGGATCGTTTTTTGCGATTGCCATGATTCCTTGACGCTCTGTAATTTTTTTTCGCCAAGCCCCTCAATTTCCAGCAGGCGATCGGGCGATGTGTCGATCACTTGCAGGGTCTGTTCCTTAAAGCGATCGACGATTTTTTTGGCAAAGACAGGGCCGATGCCGTGGACGAGGCCCGACTCGAGATACTTTTGGATGGCGACCACTTCGGAGGGCAGATCGATTGAGTAGTCCTTAACATCGAATTGCCAGCCGTGGGTGGGGTGGAGCTTCCACTGGCCTTGCGCGGAAATCGTCTCGCCCGGCTGCAAAGAGGGCAAGGTCCCCACAACGACCGTCAATTCTTTCTTTTTGTTTTCTTTGATCCTGGCGACAGTGAACCCATTTTCTGGCACCGAATAGACGATGGCGTCCACATAGCCGTGGATTTCTTCAAGGTCTTTGGCATCAGAGCCAGTCATTGTACTACCGCCGTTTTGCTCTGGCGATTAGAGTAGCACGGCATCTGAAAAATGTACAAAGTGGAGCCAAGAAAAAGTATTGCGCAATAGCCAATTTTGTCTTAGAATGGTCACTTCTTTGATCCGGGTTAGCTCAGTGGTAGAGCAGTGGACTGTTAATCCATTGGTCGTATGTTCGAATCATACACCCGGAGTTTCTTTAAGGTCAGATATTTATAAGGCAGATTAGACACGATCGCTATGTACGTGCCGACTGTCTTCTGGAGAGTCTTCGAAAAATTTGATAGGACGTTATGCGCTGTTGGATGCTCTTTTTCATTTCATCATCTTTATTGTTAACCTGCGCTCTTCATGCAGGGCCCACTGCGGAATCTTTAGTAACCGATCTTTATCATGGTGGGCAATATGTAAAAACAAATGAGACCACCCTTGAAGATTTGTCTTTTCTCTACGATGCATTTCTTCTTGATGCCTACGGCGTATTTTGGGGATCTAGTGAAGTGGGTGTACTTCCTGGTGCTGCTGCAGCTATGGAGTATTTGGTATCACAAGGAAAGCATGTTGGTATTCTCTCCAATTCTACACAACTTGCTGTGAAGGAAAAAGAAAAATTTAAAAAACATGGCTTATATGAAGGGGTCCATTACCACTTCGTTCTTACTTCAGGAGACGTTGCTAAAGAGCTGTTGTTGGCAGGTTCTCTTCCATTTCCGACACCTCGCTCTACCTACTGGCTATTTGGATCTCCTCATCCTCGTTTTGGGTCTCATCTCCAGATTTTTGAAGGAACAGAGTACCGAGAAACAAAAAATTTGGAAGAGGCTGATTTTATTTATGTTTCGATTCCTCATATCGAAGGGATTGATCAAGAAAATCCAGAAGTGTTTCGAAAAATGGTGCAGGCTGTGGGCAGGGAATACCCTGTGCTTTGTGTGAATCCAGATCGATTTGCGTTAGAAGGCTCTCCCCCACGTCCAGTTGTTCGTCAAGGCAGTATCGCTCAGATGTTTGCAGAGCAGCAAGCTCCTATTTATTTGATGGGTAAGCCTTCTAAATTGATCTACGAGGCGGCTTTGAAACGATTTCCTCAAGATATCCTCAAAGAAAAGATTGTCATGATTGGGGATACTCCTGAAACAGATATTCGTGGTGCGCATGGGGCGGGCTTAGATGCTGTTCTCGTGACAAAAACAGGTGTAATGGCATGTTGTCTGGAAAAAGAAGGGATCCTTCCTGTCATTGGCCGACTTTCGCTTGATGATAAACCTGATTTTTTCATTGAACGCTTAGGGTTATGCCCCTTCCACCTGGATGGCACCAAAAAGGGTTTCAATTGAAGCCCTTTTGGGTGCGTTTCAGGTGGAAGGGGTATATGCGGACCTGACCTGGACCTCCTAAACGAGAATTCTCCTTTTGATTTTCGTATCTCGTGATTGTGCAGAACAATAAGGTCATGTCCCCAGAAGTCGATTTTGAATTTGGCGATAGCTTGTTTGACGACCAAAATGTAATCGGTTTTTCTGATTATGGAGGGCAGGCAGCGCCGCTGGGACAGGACTGGACAGAAGTGATTGTGCCGGAAGAGTTGATTGTGCCTGTGTTCACGGAGCTGGCATTGCAGGGAGTCAATTTGAAAAGGCCGCCAATGGGGTTGGTCAGAAGGTAATCGGTACTACTGCTGTTACCAGTAAGGGTGAGGCATGCCGTGGGGCTTGTCAATGTCGAGCCAATCGTTACAGCGACGCCTGTATTACCTGACAGCGTGTTGTTGGTCACTGAGCCTGCCAGATTGGTATATTGCTCTATATCAAGGCCTGAGGCGGCGTTCGATCCGAGGTTTTCACAATTTGCAATCGTATTGTTTGCAATACTCATCGTTAAAGAATTGATCCCGGTAGGGGCGTAGCTGATAATGCCCGTCCCTTCGCATCCACTAATCGTATTGTTTGAAATTGTTAAATTGAGAGTTGCGAAGTTTTGGTTAACAGTGATGCCATTGGATAAGTTTCCGATATCAGTAATTGTGTTGTTGCTAATTGTTATGTTTCCGGTGGTGGATGATGTGGAGCTGATTACGGCGATACCATTATCGTTGCATCCCGTGATTGTGTTGTTTGTTGCAGCGAGCGTCAAGGTATTGGCTGGGGTTGCAAGAACGAGGGCAGAGCCGCCATTACCTGACATTGTATTGCCAGAGGCTGTTGTGCTGAGAGTTGTGAATGCCCCTGAAGTGTGCATGTACAGAGAATTCGATGTATTGCCAGAGAACGTGTTGCCGCTTAATACAATAGCGCAGTTACTGTTTGTTCCCGATGATATAATAACTAGGCTCGATCCCAAGCTTGACTGAGAGCCCGTGCCGTTATTGCTTACCATGTTATTGACTAGGTTGATATTGGCCTGGGTGGTGGTGTTGAGGTTTACCCGAACGGTGCCCGTCGTATTGCTCCGAAAGGCATTATTTTGGATTTGCGCGGTAAAGGCGTTACTGGTTGCCGATATTTCTATGGGGACGCTAGAGACGGAAGTTTGGCCTGTAAACGTATTGCCCGAGCAGAGAATCGTCGATGTTCCATTGAGTGCAAAGAACACTCCATTGACGTTGTTTAAAAACAAATTGTTCGTCAGGGATATGGAGGCACTGCCAGGAAAGGACGCCTCGATGGCATACGTTGTTGTATTGCGGAACGTGCAGGCAGATACGTCTAAACTCTGTGGATTGGTCCCATAGATGGCATCGTTGAGAGCTGAGGCAATTGTAAGGCCGCTAATTGCGTTATTGGTTGCCAAGGTAATTGCGTTGCCGTCCGTATCGACATCGGTATTTGTGATCGTAGGCAAAGAGCTGCTTTGCGCGGGGATAAAGACGGTCCCTGCAGTCGTCTGTAGCATATGGATGACGCCGGAGCCCCATAGCTTTTGGCTTGCCTTCAAGGTGATGCCTGCATTCATGCCGGCACTTGTCCCGTTACCAGGGAATACGTAGATAATGTCGTTCGGAGCCGAGTTGTTTTGCGCCTGCGCTAGACTGCGGTAGGGACTCTCATAGGTGCCGTTAGAACTGCTGGTATTGTCGACAAACACAAAGAAGTAGGGCAGCCCTGTTGCAGGATTGATCGCAGCGCTACGTTTTCGCACCTTGTCGATGACAATGATCTCTTGCCTATTGACTGGCTGCAACATGCGGTCATTGAGAATCGTGGCTGTTTTGCAAGTACGCCCTTGGTTTTTGACTTTGGATATGGGGCCAAAAGAAAAGCCCAAAGCAATCTGCCCTTGGAATTTATTGTGAAACGTTCTGTCATATGAGTCGCTGATTTCTAAGGTCAGAATGTCTTTGAAGGTGCCGTAAAGTCTTGCTTGCCCGCCCCAGGTTGTTGGAGCTTTGTTGCTTATGAAATAATAAGGACCTATCGCTGTGTAGAAGTCGCAAGATGATACTTTGCCAAGATGGAGGCCGAATTCTGCATTAGCCCCTTTCATGGCAGATTGTACCTTCTGCGACACGATCATGGAGTGGCCAGAAAATGATTGGAAGGTAGTGTCGTAAGGGGCGCTATTTTTGCCTCCCACGGGCAAGTAGCCGTTCATGCGAAAATCAAATAACTCTCCGAGAGTTTCAACGCCTATACCGATTTGATTTGCGTGCAAGTGACTGGTGCCTCGGTAATCGTAATAGGCATTCATTCCATAAGCTCGGTTTTTCCATAAACTTCTGAGGCCGACGCCTACATTGGCTGCCCATCTTCCGTTATCGAACACATGTCCTCTGGTATCTATAAAAGGGGTGACGGACCAATGGCTTGGCGCTGAGGCGAGAAACAGTTCCAGAGTTGTATAGCCATTATTATAGCCGATACCGCCGCTTTCGATATGGCGGATTGCAGTGCGATAGTGGCGGCGGCCGTTTGGGCAGCTTTCTTCTTCTTGGTGATCGATTGCAAAGGCGTTTATAGAGAGGGCGATTGAACACAAACTCAAAAGTTGGTTCTTGGACATCTGCATCTTTGAAGTGGCTTCGCTCGACCCTGCCCAGTATATTTCAATAAAGATATTGCTATCAATTTTTTATCCACCTAGAGCACGTAGCAAGCGAAGGCGAGCCATTTGAAAGAGCCTTTTTGTCCCATTCTCGATGCCATGGACGAAAGCGTTCCCTACACGAAGAAAGAGCTAGAAAGGCTGTTTCTTGGCGTTGAGCTAACAGAAGAGGAGTACTCCCATTATTTTGATCAATTTCTTAAGGCGCAGCACGCGCTGGATGGTTTAAGCGAGGGGGAACGGATTAAAAGGTCAATGGATTGGAATGGCTTGCGGGGGTGGTTTTTAGTGATGGATCACAGTCGAGACATCTATGGGGTACCACAGTATCGGGATCGACTGAGGCAGCAGCAATCTGCTCAAGTTCTTCACGGCTGAAAAAGCCCATCTCTTCTGCCTTCTGATATTCCTGGGATAGAGTTGATGAAAAAAGGAGAGGATCGTCGGAGCAAAGAAAGATGGGGTGTCCTTCTTTGCGATAGCGCTCGATCCACGGATGGGATGCATTGGCGCTTTGCATCCTCGTGAGACGGCTGCTTGTCATGCACACTTCGACAGGGATCCGATATTTGATGACATAGGCAAGGGCTTTGTCCGTGAGGTGGATACCATGGCCGATCCTTGTGGGATGAAGAGTGTCAAGCAGAAGCTCTTGGTCTAGTTCACCCATCGCTTCGCCCATGTGGATAAACAGAGACAAGCCATGTGTTTTAGCGCGGATGAGTTCTGGCAAGATAGTGCGGACATCGCCCTGCATTGTATCGCCTGACAGATCGATACCGATCACGCCTCGGTCTTTATATGCAATGGCAAGGTCGATCGTCTTACAGGCTGTTTCGATAGACGAGTAACGGCGTACGCTTAAGATCAAGCGGGCTTGGAAAGAGTCACTCGTAGCTCGTTCAATCCCTTTCAATACACTTTGCACATAGCTCTCAGCGCCTCTGCCAAAGTCGTAGGCCCCCGTGCGTATTTCTGCATACGTGACAGTCTCTTCTGCCATTTGACGGCAAAGGCGATAGGTCCCTTCTTCTACCTTCTGTTCGTCATTGACAATCTCAGAGATAATGTTAAATCGGGCAAAACAATCGGTATAGTCAACACCGTTTTGCATATCTCTCAAGTGCGTGAGTAGTGTCTGTTGTTGCTCGTCGTTTGCAATAGATAACAAGTAATCCAAAGGATAGGCGCCACCGAGGTGTAAATGCAAGTCTGATTTAGAAACCGACGACCAATATGCTCCCCACGCAATCGATGACGATACAAGCATCAACAGGAGCAGTTTTTTCATGGAGCCACACAGACTAACAAAAACAAAATCTATGAGTCAATGAGAGACGACTTTGTAGTAAGCCAATGCCCGTTTTGCTTCTTTATCATGTGCGACGATGGGTGGTGGGTAATCGGTGCATTTTGTTTGTATTTTTGGATCATGCCACCGGTGGATTTCTTTAGGTGATAGATGGCCGAGTTCGGGGATCCAGCGATGAATATAGGCACAATCAGGATCGAATTTTTCTTGTTGGTTCCACGGGTTGAAAATTCGAAAGTAGGGCTGGGCGTCGCATCCGGTGCTCGCGGCCCATTGCCAGTTGCCATTGTTCACTGCTGGATCGTAGTCGACCAGCATCTGGGCAAAGTATTTTTCGCCCCAGCGCCAATCGATGTGGAGATCTTTGACCAAAAACGAAGCTGCGATCATTCGGACCCGGTTATGCATGAACCCTGTCTGATTCATCTCGCGCATTCCGGCATCGACGATGGGAAAACCTGTTTTCCCTTCGCACCATTTGCGGAAAACCACTTTGTTATAGGACCACTTTAGTTTGTTGTACTTTGGTTGGAATGCCCCCTTGAAAACATGAGGGAAGAACCAGGCGATCGCAGTGAAAAAATCGCGCCAATACAAAGCGCGGACTAACTCATGGCTACGGCCTAGCGCATCGCAGATTGCCTCATACACTTCCCTGACTGAGCACACATTGAATTTTAAGTAAGGGGACAGATGTGTCGAACCATTTTGAGCTGGGAAATTTCTGGCGTCGTTATATTTTTTAAACGTGCCAAGGCGTTTGAGAATCTTCAACGCTTCGCTTCTACCCCCTTTCAACGAAGTTGATACGTTCGTTTGGACCGGAGCTTTTTTTAAAGCGAAAGAGATCGCTTTTTGATAGTAGTTCGTGCTTCGATTGGCGGTGGGCTTTGCGACAGCGTACTGAGAGGCGTTTTTGAAATAGGGCGTGAAAATAGTGTAAGGCTTGCCATCTTTTTTCACTGTTTCTTCGGGGGGGTGCAACAGGGCGTCGTCAAACGAGACAAAAGCAACCCCATGTTTTTTGCATACACTCTCCAGATCGGCATCACGAGCGCGGCTATACGGTGTGTAGTCGCGGTTGACGATCAGTGCATCGATCTTGACTTCTTGAATGCACCGTTTGACAATTGCTTTAGGATCGCCTTGAAAATAGCGTAGCTGAGCGCCCTTTTTTTTCAGTTGTGTTGCCAGATCGTCCAGTGATTCGAGCATAAATTGGAGGCAATGGTCGCTGCGGTAGGGATTGTGATCGATTTGTTCGGGGGTAAAGATGAAAGCGGGGATGACAATAGTCGACGATTGCAGAGCAAAAATGAGCCCTGTATTGTCCTCAAGTCTAAAATCTCTACGGAACAAAAACAACGAAACTCGAAACGAACGCTCTTTACTCACACACTTAAAATGACGCACGAGTCGATTTTTAAGCAACTTCGACGCTTGTCAAAAGTTCATCAGTTCTGGCAGGGGCTCGATCACGAACTGGTAGAGGAGTGCTCCGAGGATGGCTCCGATGAGAGGGCCAGCGATGGGCACCCAAGCATACCCCCAATCAGAATCGCGCTTTCCTGCGATCGGCAGCCAGGCGTGCATGAGCCTGGGGCCCAGATCGCGAGCGGGATTGATGGCAAAGCCGGTTGGTCCACCTAAAGACAATCCGATACTTAAAATCAATACGCCGACAGCGCAGGGCCCTACTCCTGATCCGATGCCGTTGTGGATATTGAAAATGCTGAGAATGCCAAAGAGCAGCACTGCAGTTGCCATCACTTCGACCATGAAGTTATTCCAAAGAGAGCGGATCGCGGGACGGGTGCAAAAGCACAAAAGTTTGAGCGTCGGGTCGGGGGTTTTGCTCCAGTGAGGGCGATACGCGATCCAGACAAGTGCTGATCCCATCATCGCGCCAACCATTTGTCCTACCAGATAATATGGAACAAGATGTAGTGATGTCTTACCAGCTGCCCAAAGGCCCATTGTGACAGCAGGGTTCAGGTGTCCGCCGCTGACCCAGCCTACGGAATAGACAGCGACAGCGACTGCAATGCCCCAACCCACAGTAATCGCAAGCCATCCCCCTTTTTCGCCCTTCGACTCGTGCAGCAAAGTGCTGGCCACAACGCCATTGCCTAAAAAGATTAAAAGAAGTGTGCCAAGCCATTCAGCAATGAAGATGCTCATGATTCTTAAATAACAGTTCTTTGCATTTTAATGAAGGAGTATACCTCTCGTGACTCAAAAATTGGTTTTTGGCGTTGCCGGACATCTATACCACTTCCACCTGAAGCGCACCCAAAAAAACTGATTCAAAATCTCGGAGTTAATATCTAATTCAGTGTTTCGTGTCCGAGCCCGTGCCCGCGTGCGTGCCCGAACCTAAAGGTAAGTGAAAGGGGATGTTTTTCGCTAAAGAGAAGCCCTCGTTGCCCCAAGCCCCAAATCGGGCGCGGGCGCGCACGCGGGCTCGGGCGCGATATGGCAGCCATCGGGGCTGCTCCTAACCTATCAAGCTCCTCGCTTTGCGAGGATGTTATGACTTATTAACTCGAGAGAGCTTTCAATTGAAGCCCTTTTGGGTGCCATTCAGGTGGAAGTGGTATATACATCTTTCAAGTCGCCTCCATCGTTCAACTTATTCAAGTTGAACTGCTTCAGTGTCGCTTGTATATAAAATGACGTGCTCTAACCGGTTTGCCCAGTCAGAGCAGATACCCAATTCCCGCATGATCACTTCGTTGTTTGGTTCCGTCTTTATATTCCATCGCAAACGAGCTAAAGCAGTGAGCAAATCGACTTTGTTTGTTGCAGTAGCACACCACTTGTTTTTTACAAGGGTATCTTCACAAATGCTATGGCCCACCTGAATCGTTGGAATCCCTGCAAGAGCAAATTGAGGGCCCATACTCGTCTGGTGGTAGAGAATTCCATCAGCCACCACTTGGGCATCATCAGCACTAAGATCGGAAATGAAAAACGGACAAGCCCTTGGTTGTTGGCCGCGTTGCGCTAGCCATTGTTGGACAAGTGCCCCATCACGATTTTCTTTTTTTGCGCCGGGGTGTTGCTGCAGTAGGACTATAAAATCAGGGGGATTCTCTTGAAAATCAGGAGGATCCTCTGGGATGGAGGCTTCATTTAAAAATTGCAAAAAGGCGGGCAACGCTTGTGAAAAGTACTCATCATTGTTGCCTCCCATATATACAAGAACTTGTTGGCCGCGATCTATTAAAGAATATTTAGAAAAAAGTTGAGCGCGGATATGGCTTTGTTCTGAAGCTCGTCTTGCGGCAATTTTTGTAGCCTGGTTGATCGGGTAATACCCAAGCGCAATTCTATTTTGTCGAGCTAGACAAATTTCTTGGGGAGGTGCCTGATAAAGAGGTGCTTTCACAAGATTGGCATTTGCGAATAAGACTCCCTGGGCCACATGCATAACCTTGGCAGCGACAGAAGAATATCCTCCTGGAACATACGCCTCAGGATTGTCATAGTAAGCTAATCGTAAAGATCTCGAAGCTTCAGACTGAAGAGCTTTTTGGAGAGCAACATCAAATTCATGCCCCACATCTGTAATAATAACATCTATGTTACAACATTTCTTAGCAAGCTCGGTAGCGGCTTCTTTTTCAGAAATTTTTTCTAAAGAAAAGGGAATAACAATCTCAAATTTTCGATCCTGGAATTTCTTTAAAGCAGGCCCTGTTGC
>JBDKJI010000004.1:0-4867 GCA_039796655.1 Chlamydiota bacterium
CGAGCCTTTCAGGGCGATGAACTCAACCCAGACAAGTTATTGATCAATGTATCACCGAACCCCGATCAGAATCCGCTGATTGAAGAAGTGGCCAGGCTTGAAGTATACGGATCTACCTGGACCTTTGCCTTTTCCAGTGGTCCCGGTTACAAAGAGGCTGGTATTTACGGCTCTTCGACGTCGCTTTTCATCGTCTCTGCCCTCGCAGTTGTTTTGCTTGCCGGATTATCTTTTTTCGTATCAAAGACCCAATTGACCCTGGAACAATCAGCAACAGAGGCGCAAACGGGTCTTTTAGAAGCGGCAGCGATCCAAAGAGCGGTGCTCGATAGCGCCAATTACAGCATCATTGTCACCGACAAGTCGGGCACCATCCGCCTTTTCAATAAGGCAGCCGAACGGATGCTCGGATACAAGGCTGATGAAGTGGTTGGCAAAGTGACTCCCGAGGTAATCCACGACGCGGCTGAGGTGGCGCTGCGCGCTAAAGAACTCAGTGAGCTATTTGGCACCCCCGTTGCACCAGGATTCGGTGTCTTTGTCGCATTGGCTGAGAGGGGGATTCCCGATGAAAGACCTTGGTCGTATATTCGCAAAGACAAAAGTAGATTCGCTGTCACGCTGTGCGTGACAGCCGTGAAAGATGCCAATGACGCGTTGATCGGCTTCATGGGGATTGCCCAAGAAAAGAAATAATTTGGTATGCTCCTGTCACGATGCGTTGGCTATTCATCTTATGGGCCTTTGTTCTCGTTGCGCAAGAGAGCCCAGCTCCGTGCGATCCTGAGACCATTGAGTCACTGCGCACAGAGGGTTTTGAGCTGTCTCGCGATCCCAATCAACAAACTGACGCCATCGATATTTACCGCGCGCTCAACGCGTGCGAGCCAAACAATCCCGACACTCTTTTTTACCTAGGGCGCGCTTTAGCCAGAAGCGGCGCGTGGGACGAGGCCAAAGAGGTCTTGAAGGCGTGTTTGGATGTAGCGCCCGATTATAGCGATGCAGCTGTGCAGCTTGGCTACATCTATTTGTGGGAGGGCAATTTTGCAGAGGCTGAGGCGATCTTCCGGGAGTTTCCCGAGAACACCGACGCGAAAGTAGGGCTCGGCATGGCAGCCCATCGGCAGGGGAGAGCTGCAGAGGCCAAAGGGCATTATACCGCGGTCATCGAACAAGATCCGAGCCACAAAGAGGCAAGGCGCCAAAGGGCTAGTTTGCTTGCTTCTGAGATGGAGTATGCCTCTGCCATGCAAGAGTATGGGTGGCTCGTTGATGACGATCCGAACGAGAGCAACTATTGGTCTTCGCTGTTCGACATTGGGGAGCACACGCGGTATGCCCTGTGGCTTGAGACTCTTTATACCGACGCCAAAGAAGATGACCCTGATCTGAAGGCGCCTGTTGTGAAAGACTACTACTTCATGAACGCCGTGCACTTGCTGATCCCCATTTTCGATCAGTGGCGCCTCGATTGCAAACAGATCTACTACCATCAAAGGGAAAACGACATTTATCCCCCTGTTGGCGTCAACTACAACGCCTTTTTGACGGGTGGCCAAATTACATCGAGCTATTTTTTCGCCAAACATTGGAAGTGGGACGTGTCGCTGCGTGCCTTTAAGGCGTGGGGTGATCGGACTGGGGTAAACTACCCGTTTCATAGCACAACCCGCTTTGAACCAGGTACCGGCTTTTTATATAATAGCGATCGGCAAACCTTTTCGATCGAGACCCACGTCGAATCGTTCATCATCAAAGACTTTTCTAAAAGCATCTCCGAACTGCTTCGCACTGACTACTTGAGCGCTCAGTACGCATATCGAGTTGACGCTCCTTTAAAGCCCGAATTCAACGCTCTGGTGACACATGTATTTATCCACGATCACCACAACTGGGAAAATTTCGAGATCGTAGGCTGCAGGGTCAATGTGCCCAAGGCAGGGGACACGCTTGTCTTTATCTACCGCTTTGAGCACGCCCACTTCGATCAACTTTCACAGAACTACTATTCTTTTAAGCAGCAACTGAGAAACGTGGTTGGCGTTCGGCTGCACGTGCCTCTGGGCAATAGCGCCTCGTGGGATACCGAAGGGTACCACCGGTGGCAGACGACCTATAACTTGTTCCAACCCATTGGCAATAACGTGTTTGTATCGCCCAAACAATACCTGGCAGGTAACTGGATCACGACTTCTGTGAGCGCTCGGTATAAAGATCGTTTCCGTTTGATGCTCGCCGGCCACTATTTTAGGGACACTTTGCCCTATCGAGATTGGAATGTGACAGGCTCACTTTTGTGGCAGTTTTGAACGAGCTGCCTTGACGAGGGGGTCAATTGCCTGATACAGAAGACGGACCTCTTTGAATTGTTTGATAAACCAGTAGTATCCCCTAAGTCTCCAATAGACGGTGCATTGCCGGTAGCCGATGTTTTCAATGAGGTTGCACAAAAGTAAAATGGTCAAGCTTTTGAGGGATGGGTATTTGCGGAAGCTGAACTCTTCGATCGACAAACAGAAGATCGAGTAGAGCGCGGTAAAGCCAAAACTCACTGCCAAGATGAGAAGGAAAAACGGCACATTGAGCGCTCCCAAACAAGCGACGATGATCACATAGATCCAGGCGAGTGTTTCCATCACAGGTTCAAGGCCTTCTCCAAACAGCCAAAAGGGGAATCCAAAAAAACCAAAGCCTCCGTAGCGAGGGTTGAAGCAGATGCTTTTGTGGACCCAAATGGATTCTAAAAGACCTAAATGCCAGCGGCTGCGCTGCCTGCCGAGCTTGGCAAATGAGTCGGGCGCCACTGTCCAGGCGACGGGATCAGGGAGGTATTGGATGCGATAGGGGAGTTTATTGTAGCGCATAACCCGATGCAGACGGACGATGATCTCGACGTCTTCTCCGACCGAAGGGCCGAAACCGCCCACTTGGATGATCAGATCTCTTGGGAAAATGGAAAACGCCCCTGCGACGATGAAGTTGCCGTTGACGGCGTCGAGTCCTTCTCGGACCAAAAACGCCCTCAAATATTCGAGGCTTTGCATGGCGGGGAGGTATTCTTGGGGGAACTGTGCGGTGGAGACGCGGTTGAAATCGATCGTACATCCATTGATGATCCGGACACTTGCGCCGACGGCGATTGTTGTAGGCGACGTCAAAATAGGTCTTACGAGCGCTTCAAACCCTTTACTGTCGACGAAGGTGTCGGCGTCGAGGACGACAAAAAAGGGAGTCGGCACAGCGTTGACTGCGGCGTTGATCGCGTCAAACTTGCGGCCACGCTCTTTGTCAATCACGGTGATTTCTGGGTGGAGCTTACTCTTATAGACAGCCCTGATGGGTTGTGTCGGCAAAACGTCTGTGTAATGTTTGGGGATTTCGACAAGGCCCAACGCCTCTTGCAAAATCGCCATTGTGTTGTCGGTTGAGCCATCATTGACGGCAATGATCTCTTTGTAGCGGTACGAAATGTGCAGCAGGTTATACAAGTTGGGCAAGATATTTTCGGCTTCGTTGTACATGGGGATGACAAACAAAATGGGGGGTAGTGAATTCGAGCTCAAGATCGACGTTGTGTCTTCCTCGCCGATTTCTTTCACGCGTCGGATGATCTTGAAGGCGGCGCAAAACAAAAACAGCGTGTAGACCAAGTTGATGCCGCTGAAGTACCACAAAAAGACAAGCTCCACACCCGATTGGAATGTCATCCGAAACACACAGCGTAGCGGGCTACTTCCGCAGCGATGCCCTGAGTTTGCCGAGCCAAGATTTGGGCCCCTTGTTCACCTCGAGCTTTCAAGGTGCTCGCAGCTGCCAGGCGCACTTCCCATACGGGATCGGAAAGCCCCTGTTCAAGTAACGGCCAAGAGGTGTCGGAAGGGAACAGCTTGAGTCCTGAAAAAGCCATTTTTCGTACCGAAGGCGCCGTGTCTTTTGCAAGCATCTCGAGCCACGTGAGCGCGTTGGGTAGGGGCGTTCGTAGTAGAACGCCGATGGCAAGCGCTCGAATGTCGGGGTCGGATGATTTGAGGTCGGTTTCTAAAAAGGGAATTAAGCCGCCCCACGATTGAGCTCCGAGCACTTCTAATACGGCTTTATGCAACGCTGGTTCTTTGCCGAGTTTGAGGATATGTTCGAATACTTTGGCAGAACCTTTTGCAAGGGCGTCTCGATAAAAAAAGTGAGCAAACCCAGGTTCAGATCGAATGCCTTCTAGAATTTTGGTGACCCCTTGAAAACTGTCCATGCCAATCGCAGCAACGGCAGCGGGGCCTTTGACGAGAAACCTTTTGTCGTCCATGAGCCGAAGCACCAAAGGTTCGTCGACGGGGGGGCCATAGAGGGCAAAGATGCGGGCGGCGAGGTTGCGCCGCATCCAAAACCAGCTTCTTGCCATCGAACGTGCTTTTTTGATGAGCAATATTGAGACCACCTCTTTTTTAAGCCGATTCCAATCGTCGCCTTGCAGGCGCCGTTCAAATGATTCAAGCGTTTGCAATGCGCTTTTATACCAACGTCGTTTTCCTGGATATGTGCGTAGATTAAAAGGCTCTTTTGTCTCGATGAGCCGTAAAAAGTGCTCCGAGAGCCGCGCTTTGCGCCGTTTTTCTTGGAGCCCTTTTAGATATGTCCATACGCGGTGCCATAGGATCGCCACGAATAAAGTGCTCAAAATGGCTACTTCCGCGATGAGCAAATAAATCAGCATGGAATACGATCTCATGAGCTGCCCATTAAGCGTTTCGCTTTTTGTATTAAAACGTTAATACTAAATGGCTTAGAAACATAATCAACGGCTCCCTTTTGGAGGCCTTCTAAGGTGTCTTTTTCTGACGAGAGGGCTGAGAGGATGAGGACGGGGAGC
>JBDKJI010000005.1:0-6448 GCA_039796655.1 Chlamydiota bacterium
AACCGCGCAAAATAGGTATGCCAAGAGACTGGAGGTATTGACCGATGATCTCGAGTTGTTCAAGGCTTTCAATTGCGCAAGGGCCCGCGATGATGACGATGGGCTCAGCACCGATGGCAACATCGCGTACGAAAACAGGTGAAGTGGCTGTGTTTGATGCAGAGGGCAATGCGTCCTGGCTTGATTAAGAGTCTGTCGCCATTATGAGAGGTCGATGTCTTTCTGTGCAATTCTTAACACGTACGGCATGATGCCGCCATGTTTGTAGTATTCGACTTCGATCGGCGTATCGATGCACGACGTCAGATGGATCTTATGGCCGTGATCTGACACGAGTGTCACTGTTTGGCGTGGGGTTAAAGTATCCAAGCCTTCCAATCCAAATGTCTCTTCGCCGCTAATATGGTGGCTTTGCCAACTTTCCCCTGGGGCAAAGCGCAGTGGCAACACGCCCATGCCGATGAGGTTGCTGCGGTGGATCCGCTCAAAGCTTTGAGCGACAACCGCGCGCACGCCGAGCAGTGCAGTGCCTTTTGCGGCCCAATCGCGCGAGCTACCCATCCCGTAGTCGGCGCCGGCGAACACGATTAAAGGCGTACCACGCCGTCCGTACTCTTGGCATGCATCATAGATCGGCAGGATCGTGCCATCGGGGATGAGTTTGGTAAAACCCCCTTCTTTGCCGCCTGCCATGTGGTTTACGATGCGGACGTTGGCAAAAGTGCCGCGCATCATGATTTCGTGGTTGCCACGCCTTGATCCGTAGCTATTGAAGTTTGCCTCTTCGATCCCTTTTGCTTTTAGATACATTCCAGCGGGGGTGTTTGCCTTGAAAGCGCCGGCAGGTGAGATATGGTCAGTTGTAATCGAGTCTCCAAAGAGCGCCAGGCACTTGAGCTGCTGCAATGAGGGTCTTGGTGGCAGCTCTTTTGTGAATGTGTCGAAGTAGGGGGGATTGCGGATGTAGGTGCTGTGGGGATCCCATTGGAAACGGGCGCTCCCTTTGACTGCGATCTCTTGCCAGATCGGGTTGTCGCTCATAATGTTGTCATAGCGCTGCACGAACATCGAGCCGTTCAAACCGGCTTGCACGGTGGCATCGATTTCTCCGTCGCTGGGCCAAATATCTCTGAGGTACACTGGCTTACCCGCTTTGTCGAGCCCGAGTGGCTCATGTTGCATGTCGATGTTGATCCGACCTGCGATCGCAAAAGCGACCACCAGTGGCGGCGACATGAGGAAGTTGGCTTTGACAGAGCCGTGGATGCGCGCTTCGAAGTTCCTGTTACCGCTGAGGACGCTTGCGACGACAAGGTCGTGTTCTTTGATCGCCTCTTCAATGTGCGCTTCCAAGGGACCGCTATTGCCGATGCAGGTCGTGCATCCGTAGGCGACGAGTTGAAAGCCGAGAGCATTCAGCGGCGCGCTGAGTCCCATTTTGTCGAGATAATCGGTGACGACGCGCGATCCGGGAGCCAGGCTCGTTTTGACAAGAGGATTGACTTTGAGCCCCTTTGCAACCGCTTTTTTTGCGAGCAACGCGGCGCCCACCATGACGTGTGGATTGGAGGTGTTGGTGCAGCTTGTGATTGCAGCGATGACAACGGATCCTTGCCTGAGCTCACCACCTACATGCTGCGGTACCTGTTGTGCTGCGGGCTCTGTGTAGGGACGGTTGCTCACCATTTCTTCTTCGTTGCGAGGACCGCCCTTGGTTGGCGCGTCCGTTGCACCGCCCGACTCTTCTGAGGCAAGGACATAGGAGTCGCCCGGGTGAATGCGCGCGCGCGCATGTACATCGGCGCCATAGCCACCTGCTTTGATGGGCGCTACAAGGAGACGCTCAAACGTGGGTTTTAGCTGTGTCAATGGAAGCCGATCTTGAGGTCGCTTGGGGCCTGCGACCGATGGTTCAATCGACGCAAGGTTGAGATGCAACGTCTTGGTGTAATCGATTTCACCTTCTCTGGGGATCCCAAACATGTGTTGCGCCTTCAGATAATGTTCCACGCGGGTGATGTGTTCCTTCGATCGACCTGTGAGCGCCAAATACGCGATGGTTTTTTCATCAGAGGGGAAAAACCCAACCGTGGCTCCATACTCAGGGGCCATGTTGCCGATCGTCGCCCGATCAGCGACAGACAGTGACGCAGCCCCTTCGCCAAAGAACTCGACAAACTTATTGACGACCCCTTCTTTACGGAGCATTTCCGTGATGGTAAGCGTCAAATCCGTCGCTGTGACAGTGGGTTTTAAGGCGCCCGCAAGATGGACACCGATCACTTCAGGCGTTTGGATCGAAACAGGCTGCCCGAGCATCGCAGCTTCCGCCTCAATGCCACCCACGCCCCATCCAAGAACGCCCAGGCCATTGATCATTGTCGTATGCGAGTCAGTTCCAACAAGCGTATCGAAAAAACAAACGCCTTTTTGCTCGGTGACGACCGTTGCGATGTGCTCCAAGTTCACCTGGTGCACGATGCCGATGCCGGGTGGGACAACCCGAAATGTTTGGAAGGCCGTTTGCCCCCATTTGAGAAATTCATAGCGCTCGCGGTTTCGTTCAAATTCGAGCTCGAGGTTAAATTGGAAGGCATCGTTTGTCCCATAGCGATCCACCTGAACCGAGTGGTCTACGACAAGATCCACGGGGACAATCGGCTCAATCTGCTTTGCATCTCGCCCGAGCTTGGTGACCATTGCATCGCGCATCGCAGCCAAATCGACAAGCAAGGGCACCCCTGTGAAGTCTTGCAAGATTACGCGCGCGACAATGAAGGGAATGTCACTCAAATCCGGTTTCGCTGCATTCCACCGCGCCAAGCGGATGACGTCTTCTTTGTGAACCCGTTTGCCGTCGCAATTGCGTAAGAGCGATTCGAGCATGATGCGAATCGAAACCGGCAAGCGCTCAATCGGTGCTATTGCCTTGAGTTTCGATATGTCATAATAGTGGCCGTATTTGAACGCCGTTTTGGCTTGGAATGGATCTTGCATGTGCTTTGGTATACATCAGGTTAAACTAATCAGCAAGTTCGGATGAATTCTTTGTCTTCGATATATCGAACAACGCTCGTCCATACATGTAGAGGCTCAGAGACGCTTCAAGAAAGTGTTTCCCTTCATAGAATTCGAGAATTTTTCTTCGCGTTGTTACGTACTCGCTCATCAGCGTTTTTGACTCCTGAGAGTCGGGATCTCCGACAAACCCGGGAAGGACCATATCATCCATATTAAACTTTTGGAAAGTCAATGATTTGAAATACTTCTTTCTTGCAGCGCGCTCCATTAGTTCATTTCCCCAAATACCTGGCAATTTGGGGCATTCCAGTTGCTGCTTTTTGTCAAGTTGAGAGAGATTTTTTGCCTGCTCGCTGAATAATCGCGCATTGTTTATTCCAAATCCAAGCAATGCCCCAATTAAAATGTCATTTTTTTGAAGCGTATTTTCGAATAAAGGAACCTTCTCAATATCATGGAATAGATCGTTAGTTTTAAGAATCTTTTCAAAGTCTGCCGTGTGAGCTATCTCGTTACAACGATTTCGATCTGCTAAAACAATGAGAACATGATTTTTGATAATCCAAGTAAAATTCTCTTCTTCCCAAAACAACATTTTAGAGTGAACGAAATGAGGCTCAAATTTTTTCCAAACTCGCCAACCTTTGATTATTCTCATATTAGATGGGAAAAGAGAGGAGAGGGAAGTAAAAGGCTTCTTATAGGAAGCGAATGATAAAGGTTTGCTTTCTGCCATAGTGTAAGCAAAAGGATTACAAATAATTAGTTCGCGAAAAAAGCGTTCAAGGCAGACAGCCTCTCTACGAGACATGAAGAGGCTTGTTTTTTTTTGAAACGGACCCTGAATAGAAACCTCAATTTGTGAACTGAGGTTGTATTCGCAAATCACAAGTGCAAACAAGACGCCCAATACGATGAGCGCCTTTCTCGACAATCGCACTATTCTGTTGCTCCGCAAAAGCAAACAAAGGTCCATGGATAGTTTGTGTGTCCATTTTTGCAGACCCAAAACCCTAATGGCAGATCATCCTTTGCTAAATACACTCCCGTCGCATCGGTGGATAAGTGGTTAACTTGAACCCACCGATTTTCTAACCGGATCCATATTTCACGGTCCTTTAGGGCTATATCAGTAGGTTGTACATACATTCTGTCAGTCCGATCTGTGCTCAAACATTCTCCCCTCGCTGAAAGCAAGGAAAAAACCGCAATCAACAAAAAACAAAATTTGGACATAAGCACCTCCAAAGAATGCAAGATGCTACGAAAATTTTTCTTTGGTGTCAACTCAGTTTGGCTTGGGCTCGTGACTGAAGAATTGGTTCCCTTGCCCGTTTCGCAATTCTTCAATCCTCCGTTAATTTTCAAAGCCCAGAAGTCAGGCAAAAGCTTACGAGCATCGTCCGCGTTTCGCTTCCGCTTCACTGGCGATGGTCCGTTTCCGGAATGGCCAGCTTTGTGACTTATTAAGGCTTCTGCCTGGCCATTCCAGAAGCCGGTTTCGTGGCTCTCAGGCTTTCCTGGCTCGTTTTACGGTTTTTTCAACCAGCTTGTGACATACAGCAGCCTCAATTTCCTGTAGAATGCCCTCTTCCTTTAAAAAATCATCAAAATTCGAACCGATGTGTTTGTTTCGGTTCATCTTTTTTACGCTTCTTTGATTTTTTGTCATAACCATCTGGCTTTGTAATAGTTACGTAACTTGCTAAATTATAGCATGTTAAACTTATTTCTTGTATATAATTGACTTCGTACATAAACTTATGTACAATATGAAGAAAAAGGATCTGGAGAGGCAATTGCGTGAAGAAGGGTGGTGGTTTGCAAGACACGGAGGCAACCATGACGCTTGGACAAATGGCGAGTTGTTTGAGTTTATCCCTCGACATGCTGAGATAAAAGAGATGTTAGCCAGGAAGATCCTGAAGAAAGCTAAAGCCAACCCTCCGAAGGAGCATTGACATGGAAATGGAAGGAACAATCTGGAAAGACGGCAGGTTCTGGCTTGTCGAGATTCCAGCCCTTGACGCGATGACTCAAGGGAAGTCTCGTAAAGAGACATTAGCCATGGTGGGGGATTTGGTTTTTGAAATGGCTCGAAATTATTTTGAAGATGCAGTTGGCAAAGATTTTACGGTGACTGTGATGGATTACAAAAGAGGTGTAATTGGGGTGACGGCCAGTGATAATCGCTTATTGTTAGCGCTTTCTTTGAGAAGGCAGCGGGAGAAAAGCGGTTCCACGGTGAGAGAAGCCTCTGAACGATTAGGATCAAAGTCTCCTAATGCCTATGCTCAGTATGAACGCGGAAGAACGAGTATTTCTGTAGATAAATATGAAGAGCTTCTGACGGCGGCTAACCCCTTCGATCGGTTACGTCTCAGAATCGTATAAAATTTTATCGGTATTTGGTAAGCTCGGCTCAGACTCTTAGTTAAGAGTGCTCAAGCTCCAGTTGTTAAGGATAAATAATTTGGCTGTATCTTATAGGGAATTGTTCCAGTTTTTATGGACCTTTGTAAAAAGGCAAAGGTGGATCTTTTTTTTCGTCTACTTGCTTGATTCAATTGCCTGGCCATTAGAAGCGCTTGCCTTGCCATGGATTTTGGGCAGGGCAGTGGATGTCTTTATCCATTTTGAAACAGATCGGATGAGTGCGTTTCAATTGCTTCTACCGATCATCTATCTCGGAATCGGGGCTTATCTTTTTATCGAAATCGCCTCGCGCGCAATGGGCTTTTTAATCGGGAAAGCAATTCCTAAGCTGCAAGCGAATATCCGCATGGAGATGTTCGATCACGTAGAGCGCCACTCGCCCCGCTATTTCAATGAACGCTTCGCAGGAAGTCTTGCGAATAAAATCTCCGATATGACTACGCTGACCGAACAGGTCGCCCAATATCTTTTCTGGCCTATTCTTCCAACGCTTGTCGTTTTTATTGCAGGCTGCATTGTGCTCTGGATGATTCAACCGCTGTTTGCCTACTTTTTAGGTGGATGGATTATCATTAACTTAAGCCTGATCACTTTTTTTAGCAGGAAAATTGATGTGTATGCAGCGCATCACGAAGAAGTCAAAAGCACTCTGTTGGGCAAGATTGTCGATAGTCTTACGAATAATTTTGCCGTCAACCTCTTCTATCGGTTTTCTTATGAAAGAAAGGCCATCGAACCGTACCAGGAACAGGAAGAGAAAACCCATCGGAAAACGAGATGGTATACAGAGAAGATGAACTGCTATTTCTCTCTCTACTTTCTGTTGGGCAATTTTCTGCTCCTGAACGGCTCTCTTATTTATTTCTGGCTGCATAATCAAATAACGACTGCGCATACCGTGCAGGTCTTTAATTCGCTCTGGAACGTTACAACTGCTATGTGGATGACGTGCGGCGTTTTGCCCACTTTCTTCTCTGCTCTTGGCTCTTTA
>JBDKJI010000006.1:0-11505 GCA_039796655.1 Chlamydiota bacterium
ATCGATCCTTATGGCAACAACAACATCGGCCTTCTCTCTTTGGGCCTACACGGCATGCAAGGCGGCGCGGCTTGGGAAGAGGCGAACTTAGATGACTTTTTACGCGAATTGTGCTTGCTCAAATACTTTGAAGACGGCGATGCGATCCACACGGTTTTTGCTAAAGATAATCTCTTAAGCGGCAATGAGCGCCACTTAGTGCGCAACATCGTCAGCTTCACCCACCAAACGTTGGTCTACGGCGATCCTAATTTGTTCTCATTTGACAATGTCGTCGAAGGGATTTGCAGACACCCCGAACTTGTGGTACGGATCTGCAAGGCATTTGCTTTGCGATTCGACCCTAAAGAGAAAAATGAAGCGGCGTTTGGTAAGACAATCCAAGAGATCGACGGCGCGATCGACCAAATTGATACAGGTCAACTCGTCAACGACGTCCGCAGAAAAAACGTCTTGAAAACAGCTGCTTCTTTTGTAAAGCATGTTCTCAAAACGAACTTCTATTTGGGCAATAAAAGCGCTTTTTCATTCCGACTCGACCCGAGCTACATGGATGAAGTGCCTTTCGATCGGAAAGAAAAATTCCCCGAGATCCCGTTCGGCATTTTCTTTATCCGCGGTATGTATTTTCTGGGATTTCACATTCGATTCAAAGATTTAGCCCGCGGCGGCGTGCGCACGGTCACGCCCGAACGGATGGAGCAATACATCTACGAACGAAACAATATTTTTGGCGAAGCGTACATGCTCGCCTACACACAGCAAAAGAAAAATAAAGACATCCCCGAAGGGGGCGCAAAAACGGCAATTTTACTTAGGCCGTTTGAAATGTTTGCTAAAGAGGAATGGATCTATCAAAGAGAGCTCGAAGAGATCGGGATCGATCCGGCGATCGTCGAAGAGAAACTGAAGATTTTTCGCCGTGATCATAAAAAGCGCTTTTTGTTCGCGTCACAGCGCTCTTTCATCGATAGCTTCATGAGTCTGATCAACTGTGACAATCAGGGGAATCTGAAGCAAAAAGAGATTGTCGACCTATATAGGAAACCCGAATACATCTACCTCGGCCCCGACGAAAATATGCTCAATGAGATGATCGACTGGATTGCGAACTATGCCGCTCAGGTGGGCTATGCCCCAGGCCGCTCGTTCATGAGCAGTAAACCCGTCGGCGGCATCAACCACAAAGAATATGGCGTCACCTCATTTGGCATCCACGTCTATTTGGAAGAAGCACTTTCGTTTTTAGGTATCGATCCAAAGAAGAATCGCTTCACACTGAAAATGTCAGGCGGCCCCGATGGCGATGTCGCAGGCAATGAGATCCATAATCTGGCGACGCACTGCCATGAAACGGCGTGTTTGCTCGCCGTCGTGGATGGGTCTGGGACAATTTACGACCCCCATGGCTTGTCGTGGAAAGCCATGGACGAACTCTTTCTCAAAGGGCTGCCCATCCACCGCTACCCCGCCGAACTGCTGCACGAAGGGGGCTTCCTTCTCGACTTGAGAAAAAAAAGGGATGCTGGATCGTACGCGCAAGAGACGCTATGCATCCGTAAAATCAACGGCCGCCTCGTCGAAGAATGGCTCTCCGGAAACGAGACAAATGCGCTCTTCCGAAGCCATGTCCATAAAGTGAAGGCCGATGTCTTTATCACCGGCGGAGGACGGCCGAGGACTCTGAACGAAAACAATATTAACTCGTACCTCGACGACGAAGGCAAGCCCACGTCGCGGGCAATTGTTGAGGGAGCCAATCTCTATCTGACGCCGGGCGCGCGCCGCATCCTCGAGAAAATAGGGACGATCATCTTCAAAGATAGCTCCTGCAATAAAGGAGGCGTCATCTGTTCGTCATTTGAGGTCCTCGCAGGCCTTTGCATGAGCGAGGCCGACTTCTTGAAAGAAAAACCTGAATACGTCAAAGAGGTGCTGCATATTATCGGAGATGCTGCCCGTAATGAGGCTCGGTTGTTGCTGCGCAGTTATGAAAAAACGGGCCGCTTCTTGACCGATTTGTCCGATGAAGTGTCAGAGAGAATCAACCTCTATAAATACCAGCTCCTCGACGCACTCAAAGATCGACCTCTCGATGGATTTCTCACACAGTGTCTAATCCACTACGCTCCCCCCATCATCCAACAGCGCTACCAAAAAGGGCTCATGGGCATCCCCGCCTTGCATAAGCAGGCCGTCATCGCTGCCTTCCTCGCCGCCCGCCTCGTCTACCAAAGGGGCCTCGACTGGATCCCAGGCATCGAAGATGTTCTCCCCACTCTGATGAGCGATCGTAAGTTATTTGAAAAGAGCTAGTTAAGAACTAAATTCAGCAATCGAACATTCCGATTGCTAAAAATACCCCCAACTCTGCTATAATCTGTAACTAAGATGAAAGGCTCACCCTACAAATCGCTGCCTACCAAAAAGCTACCCCGGTCCGAGCGGCAGCTGGCCCTGCTCTTCGGACTCATCGAGCTCTACCTCAAAACGGGCAAGGCGATCGGCTCCCATACGCTCCAAGAAAGCGACCTTGTCTCGCTAAGCTCCGCAACGATCCGCAACGACTTGAGCCAGATGGAGGAAGAGGGTCTTTTAAAACAACAACACACCTCGGGCGGCCGTGTCCCCACAGAAAAGGCGATTCGGCTCTTTGTGGCAAGCTGCACGGGTAAAGGGATCGTCGATAAAGAGCAAGAAAAGGCCCTTAAAGAGGCTCTTCAGAGCGAAAAGGGAGAAGTTGCCTCAACGCTAGCCAAGGCGGCGGAAACGTTATCGAATTTAACTCAGACGGCTGTCTTCATGACAACGCCCCGATTTGACCAAGATTTCATTCAAGATGTGCGCCTGATTGCACTTGCCGATCGAGAGATTTTAGTTGTCGTTATTACCAACTTCGGCCTTGTGAAAACTGAAAGACTCTATCTTGAAAAAACAGCGAGCTCGCCGTTTTTAAAAACGACGGAGGCCTATTTTCTATGGCGTTTGAGCAAAGCAGAAAAACCTTTTTTTGAACACGAATCAGAAGCACGCCTGGCTCAAAGGCTCTACAACGAAGTGATGGTGCGCCACGTCGTGGGCTACGCCAACTACTCAGAGCAAGAGATTGTGACGACGGGCCTATCAAAACTACTTGCTTACCCTGAATTTAGCGACACCGCTTCTTTAGCAACTGGATTATCGCTCTTCGAAAACGAAATCGCTATGCGCCAGATCGCAGAAGCGTGCGCCAAAAAAGGTAAACTATCGGTCTGGATTGGCGATGAACTGTGCCCCACGGTCCCTGCCGGGGCAGAATGCGCCATCGTTGCGATCCCCTATCGGATTAACCACGTCATCGCAGGTGTCGTCGCGCTACTCGGACCTATGCGCCTACCATATCGGAGTCTATTTGGCCTCCTCGAGCTATTCCACGATGAGGCAAATCGAGTCTTGAGCCACACATTGCAAAAACATCAAATTACTTTCCGCGCTCCGACGGAGCCGAAAAAAATGTCCATCTTACTGGAGAATCAAACGACATGATCAATGAAGAACAAGCAGCCGTTGCCGCTGCGATGCAGCCACCCCCACAAGAGGCGCCGCCTGAGGACTGGAAGGATAAATACTTCCGCGCCCTTGCTGAAATGGAAAACATGAGAAAGCGGCTGCAAAAAGAAAAACAAGAAGTATCTCGCCTCGGCGTCGAAAATGCCATTGCCGAGTTTATCTTTGCGATCGATAGCTTTGAAACAGCGCTGCGCTTTGCAGAACAAACAGCTGGCGAAGTGAAGAGCTGGGCAATGGGCTTTGAGATGATTTTGGCCCAGTTTAAAGAAGTGCTCCATAACCACGGCGTCGTCGCATTCCACTCGACAGGCAATCTATTCGACCCGCAAATCCATGAAGCAGTCGAGATCGTCGAAACATCCGACACACCTCACAACACAATTTTAGAAGAGTTTACAAAAGGCTATAAAAGCGGCCATCGAACACTGCGCGCTGCGCGGGTGAAAGTAAGCCGCCATCCCCATCAACACACTAACTTTGAGAATAACCATGACCAATAAAAAAAGAACCATTATCGGTATTGACCTCGGAACGACCAACTCTTGCGTGGCCGTCATGGAGGGAGGCTCTGCTGTCGTGATCGCGAATGCTGAAGGCGCCCGCACGACGCCGTCTGTGATCGCATACAAAGGCGGAGAACGACTTGTCGGTATCCCCGCAAAAAGACAAGCGGTGACAAACCCTGACAAAACGCTCTATTCAACAAAGCGATTCATCGGTCGCAAATATTCGGAAGTGCAATCAGAAATTGCCACCGTTCCCTACAAGGTGACGAAAAACCCGAATGGCGATGTCGTCTTCGAAGTGGAAGGCAAAGTTGTCTCCCCTGAAGAAGCGGGCGCGCACGTCTTAATGAAGATGAAAGAGACGGCCGAAACATATCTCGGCGAAACGGTAACCGACGCCGTGATCACAGTCCCCGCCTACTTCAACGATTCGCAACGGCAATCGACAAAAGACGCAGGGCGCATCGCAGGACTCAACGTCCTTCGCATTATCCCTGAACCTACCGCGGCTGCCTTAGCCTACGGCCTGGACAAGGTGTCAAGCGATAAGAAGATCGCCGTATACGACCTTGGCGGCGGTACATTTGATATTTCGATCCTCGAGATCGGCGACGGCGTGTTTGAAGTGCTCGCAACCAACGGCGACACCCACCTCGGCGGCGATGACTTTGACAACCAGATCATCCAGTGGTTGCTCGAAGAATTCAAAAAAGAGTCGGGCATCGACCTATCGAAAGACAAAATGGCGCTCCAGCGCCTCCGCGATGCGGCAGAGAAAGCAAAGATCGAGCTCTCCGGCACGCTCACAACAGAAATCAACCAACCGTTCATCACGATGGACGCAAGTGGGCCAAAGCACTTAAGCCTCACGTTGACAAGAGCGAAACTAGAAAACCTATGCCACAACCTCATCGAACGCACGGTGGAACCGTGCCGTAAAGCGATGAAGGACGCAGGCGTTTCAGCCAAAGACATTGGCGAAGTGATCCTCGTCGGCGGCATGACCCGTATGCCAGCCGTCCAGCAAAAAGTAAAAGAGCTGTTCGAACGAGAACCTCACAAAGGGGTCAACCCTGACGAGGCGGTCGCCGTGGGCGCAGCGATCCAGGGCGGTATCATCGTCGGCGACGTCAAAGACGTCCTGCTGCTCGACGTAGTTCCCCTCACCCTCGGCATCGAAACACTCGGCGGCGTATTGACGCCCTTGATCGAGCGCAACACGACAATCCCCACGCAGAAAAAACAAGTCTTTTCAACAGCCAGCGACAACCAGCCTGCTGTGACGATCGTCGTCTTGCAGGGCGAGCGGCCGATGGCAAAAGACAACAAAGAAATCGGGCGGTTCGATCTGACCGACATTCCACCAGCGCCGCGCGGCCTACCGCAAATCGAAGTGGCCTTCGATATCGATGCTGACGGGATTTTGCATGTCTCTGCGAAAGATAAGCAATCGGGCAAAGAGCACAAGATCCGCATCGAGGCCAAATCGGGACTTACCGACGCCGAAATCGAGCGGAAAGTGAAAGAAGCTCAGCTCCACGCCGCCGAAGACAAGGTACGTAAGGAAGGTGTCGAGACACGCAACGAAGCCGATACTCTCGCGTTTCGAGCCGAGAAGTCTTTGAAAGAATACAAAGACAAGCTTCCAGGACCTGTCGTCAGCGATATCCAAGGTGGCATCGACGCGCTTAAAAAAGCGCTCGAAGGGCAAGACTTAGGCGAGATCAAAGCCAAAACAACCGCCCTCCAAGAGCGGATGCAAAAAATTGGCGAAGAACTCGCAAAAGCAGGCTCTACCCAAGAGGCAGCCGGCGGACCTAGCCCCGGTAGCGGACAACAGTCATCGAAACCCGACGTCGAAGAAGCCGACGCCGAAGTAATCGACGACGAACGCAAGTAATACATCTTGCAACGGGGCCGCATCCCGCGGCCCCGTTGTACCCTTGCTAAATTTTCTGCTTCTGTATTAGCATACACGCCCATGAGTGTAAGCCCTTTAGCATCTATTAAACCAGGCGCTTTAGGAGACTTAACCTCATCCGAGGTGGCGGCGAGTTTGACTCGATGGATCGATGCAGCAGCAGACCCAAAGCAAAAGCAGTGCCGAAGCCAAGCTGCCGAACGCCTGCGCTCTATCCAACAAGCGCCTGACACATGGGAGTATCGACTATCGCTAGATGGTTTTGGTTTGACGAGTTTACCTGATTGCTTCGCGCAACTCACAGAGCGTATGACGCTCATCGATTTGAGCGGAAACCACCTGACAGAACCACCTGATCTAAGTCGTTGCAAAGCACTTGTTGATTTAAACATCAGCAGGAACCTATTCACACAGCCGCCTTGCCTGAGCCAATGCCCTAACCTCACTCATTTTGATGCGAGTAATAACCGGCTCAGCGAACCACCTGATCTGAATCCCCTGACTCATTTACAGTTTTTCTGCCTCGCCGATAATCCAGCCCTCGCTCGCCTTCCAGCTGGCGCCATATGGCATCTTGCCACTGCCGCGTTCTTTGTTGATCCTCCCCTCCATGATCAAATCTCTGAACCCCGCTTCGGTCCATTCAGTCTGGCCAAAGCCGCAGAAGCCTACATGTGTACTTTCCAAACAAAACCAAATTTCTCTGAAGAGGCGCTTCTGCGCGTGTTGAACATACCCGGATTCATCCCCTTTTTGGAAACAATTCCTCTTACGCCAAGCTTCATTCATTGGCCTGCACGCGCAGGTGTTCTACAAATGGTAGAGCGTGTGATTCACGATGCCCATCAAAACGAAGAATTTTGCCATTGGTTAGCCGACTATTTTCATGAGATTTTTGGCACATGCGCGGATGGCACATCGATACGTTTGACTGATATCGACCTCGCAAGACGCCTTCATTGCGAGGAGGCTGCTTTACAAGAAATGTGCGATTTAATCGTTGGACATGCGAGGGTGCGCATGTTGGAAGAGCACGTCGTCACGACAGTAGGTACCGATCGTCGCATAGATGTGGTAGAAGAGGCCGTCGAACTTCTCAATGTTTTGTGCGACCCACTTCATCTACCCACAGATCCTATTGAGGGCATGTACCAATCTAAATATTTTTGCTCTCGCCAAGCGCAACAAGACGCATATCGTGCCGTGGAAGCACAGACCAGGACTACAGAACAACAAATGGCACTCTTGGTAGACTCCCCTCATTGGATACGAGCACTCCAACGTGTGTTCGCGTCAGAAGTCACTGCTTTAGACAGCTCTTATTTCGAAGCACTTGATGTGTTATCCACCGAACACGAGGGCACCTACTTAGAAGGTTGCAAACGAGTCAAACAAGATAAAGAGTCTGCGTTCAGAGATTGGACTCACAGTAAAACAGCCGCACTGTTTCGATCAGGCCAACTCGGCATTCTTGCCACAGAGCGATTCTGATGGCAAGCGTCGATTAAGAATACGTTAAAGTCTGTTAAATAAATAACTTTCTTGATATATGTTTTTAGCAAACGGGGCCAAAGAGGTCCTCTACACGCTAGGAGCGTCTATGAGTACAATAGCATCATCATCGAGTTACTACGTGTCGGCTTTAGCGCGATACCAAGAGGCACAAAAGCAGGTGAATGAGATTGAAGCGTTTCTCAGCACAGCCCAAGGCACACCTCAAGAGCAGTCTGTAATACCGCACTATCACAGATGCATCATCGCACAACAAACTCTTGCACAGCTGCACACCGTCACATCAGTTGTTGATCGATCCGATGTTGCCGTCAACAGCATAGATATACATTGGCAACAATTGCATCAGGACGTTTTGCAACTGGTGCAAAAAGTCCAAGGGTTGGCACTTGAAAATAGGTTAGCTTCAATGTTGTTCGTAATTTACCAAGCACAATCTTCCATCTGTCTCAGAATGGTTACGAGGCTGTTGCCAGAAAAAACAATCGCATCTCATATGTACACAAAGTGGCTTCAAACCCGACCTCCCGAACCACCAACCAGAATCACTCCATCCATCAGGCGCAAGAAATCATATGAGGACTTCAGCAAAGTAGTTATTGGTCAACGCAAGGGATTGGTCGTTAAACCCTGGCCGCGCAAATAGGGTATCTGAAAAGGCCTCCTTGCTCGTCTCCCAATTCTTCAATCACGGGGGGTATACCGTGAGGGACTCTCTGTAGTCAACCGAGACATACGCTCTACTTTCTGGTCGAGTTCCTCTAAGCTGAGGTAGCCTTCTCGGTAGGCGTGGAGGAGGCGCTCATAGGCGGCGGGGATCGCAACATGGATGAGCTCTTTCACCTCATCTGAGCGATGGTCCCCGTAGAGCAGCAAATCAGCGCCGCCCCGCACGGCCAAAAAGGCGATGTCGCCGTGCTCGTAGCGTTCGGTGAGCGCTTTCATGTTGAGCGCGTCGGTGATGATCACACCCTTGAAGCCGAGAGCGCCGCGCAAATACTCTTCCATCCAGATCCGCGATAGGCTTGCGGGATATTTAGAATCGATGTGAGGCACGAGTAAATGCCCTGTCATGATCGCCGCCACGTTTTCTTGGATCGCAGCCCGAAACGGCACGAGTTCAACGGCGCTGAGACGCTCTTCATCAAATGGGATCGTCGGCAAGGCAAGGTGCGAATCGACACCGGTGTCGCCATGCCCCGGAAAGTGTTTGGCTGTGGCATAAACGCCCCCGTTCTGTAGACCACGCACCATCGCACGAACACAATCAGCAACATGCGCCGGATCGTCGCCAAAGGAACGGTCTCCAATGACGATATTCAGAGGGTTGTTGTTGACGTCGGCGACAGGAGCCAGGTTCATATGGACGCCGACGCTGAGCGCATCCTTGGCAATCTGCAGCCCCACGGCCTCGATCTCTACCAGACTCGTTGTCTTGCCGAGAATTTTTGCTTTGGGAAAGGGCTTTACCTCTTTCATCATCATCGCAAGGCCCCACTCGTAATCGGCCATCACAAATAGAGGCTCTCCTACCGCTGCTTGCACGCGTTGTAAAAATGCGATTTGCAAAGCGGGGTTGCCTTGTTTAATGAGGAGATTGCGGATGTGACACTTTTGCATCAGGGCAACGAGCGCTTCTTCATGCTCTGGGCCGTGCAGAGGACACGCCGGAGCAACGAAAAGGGCCCCTACCTTTTCTTCGAGGGAGCCAAAGAGAACAAAAGGCAAAATCAGAAGAATTTGGAGAAGAGCCGTACGAGATCCTGGTAGGTGATGTAAATAAAGAGGCCCACTAAAAGGCCGACGAACGGGATTACGAGCCGTTCCATGGTGCGGGCCTTGAGAGGCCGTTTAGTGATCGACTCCAAGAGCGAAAAGAAAATATGACCTCCGTCCAACACAGGAATAGGCAAGAGATTGATGAAGCCTAGGTTCAAACTGATTACGGCAAGCCAAAAGAGTCCTTCTTTGGCGCCGACAGACCAACTGTTGTGGACAACATGGATAATGCCGACAGGGCCGCTGACATATTTTGCGCTCAACGATCCTGTAACGAGCCCTGCGAGGGTGCGCCAGGTGTCTTCGATGACCTGGGCAAAGAGCTTCAGTGGCGAGGGGTTATACACAACCTGCCCATCGATCAACGTGACGCCAAGAACAAGCCTCTCTTTTTCTTTGGCAAATGCCCTTTCAGCAGCGCTCTTTTTCTGTGGGTCGTAGATTTTTTCGATCTCTTTTTTACGCAGCTGTAGTTCATCGGTGACTTGCTTACGCAGTTCTGGCTGCAGAGGTAAATCGAGAAGCGTTTTGGGCGAGGCAGGTTTGAGTAGCCATAGATGGCCCGAACCGGGCAGCTGGGTATCGGTGCCGATCGAAGAGACAATGACGCTCAAATCCGATGCGTTGATCGCCCCAAACTCTTGGTCGGCATGTGTCCATGAGACCGCACGCCGATCGCTTCGCTCGACAATGACGACGACATGCCTTTGTTGTAACTTCGATAAAAAGTCGTAGGCGGTTTGTAGAGGGGTGCCATCGACAGCGATGATCTGATCGCCTTCTTGGAGCCGAGTCGACGCACCACACCGTTCACACGGGGCAAACGCCTTGGCCGCATCGCTATCGTCGATGAACTGAAACGATCCTTCGACCACTGCATTCGGCGATAAATTGTAGGGCACGAAATAGAGGTCTTGCAAGCGCTCTTTGAGGTTTGCCTCGTGGCGCCAGTCGTCGATCTCAGAGCGGTCGATCGGGCTCAATTTGAGCTCATCAAGGCGGATGCGAGGAGTCCTTGTGACAAATATGTCATCCCCTCTTTGTACGGTGAGAAGAGCTGACGATTCGTTGACAATCGCGCTGAGTTGTTTGGCACTGTAGACAAGTTCTCCGTCGACCCAAACAATGCGATCTCCTGGCCGAATGCCACTGCCCGCCATGGGCGAGCCGTCTCCTAAGGGAGATCCGTCATAGATCAAATATTGGGCAGGCGACAAAACACCGATTGTCTGCAGTTTGTCTTTCCCCGATCTGGGATCTTCGTAGTTTTTCAGCGTGTAGTCAAAGGAGGTCTTGGTATCTGTTTCGAGGTCGTATTTGACGCCTTCGATCCGCGTCGTATCTGCGCTTTGGATCGATGCGATGAGCAAATCGCGAAAGCCGTGAAACGGCCGTCCGTCATAGCGCTCGATGAGATCGCCGGGACGCACTCCCTTTTGATACAGCGCTGACTGGGGATCGACCCAGCCGATGCGGCGGGTGAATTCAGAAAATGTTTTTTCTCGACCGCCGCTCAGCCACAGCATAGAGAAGACTAAACAAGCAAACACAATATTGACGATCGGACCTGCTAAAGCGACCCAAATACGACTCGCAGGAGGCTTGCCGTAGAATCCGTCGGGGATCTCGGAGGGCTCTTCGTTGCCTTCTCTTTGCATACCGGCAATCTTGACGTAGCCACCGATCGGTAGCCACCCTACTTGCCAGCGCACTCCATCTGAGGCTTTCCAAGAGAGAAGAGGCTTGCCAAGGCCTATGGAGAATACTTCGACCCGCATCCCTTTTCGGCGGGCAACCCAGTAGTGACCGAGTTCGTGAATGAAGACGAGAAATCCCAAACCCAAAATGGCAAGAAGGGCGTAGATTATTTGCTCAATCATGGGCTTTCGCTCTTGCGGCCTTATCTATATCGAGAATTGCCTCCAACGATACCAGATCGACGGGCGTATGGGAAGCAATTATTCTTTCAAGATGACGCCCGATGTCGGTCCACCGGATCGATCCGGTCAAAAACCTCTCTACAAGCGCCTCTCCGGCCGCGTTCAGAACACATGGATAGCTTTTACCTTCTTTAAGCGCATATTCTGCCAGGGCAAAACAGACAAACGCCTCTTTGTCAATCGGTTCAAACGTCATCGCCGAGTGGCGTCTGAAATCAAAGGACGCTTTCCGCATCGGCTGCCGATTTGGGTACGTCAGCGCGTATTGGATCGGCAGCAGCATATCGGGTTCACAGAT
>JBDKJI010000007.1:0-3386 GCA_039796655.1 Chlamydiota bacterium
ACCAACCCAAGACGCCGCAATAGTAGTCCCTGGTAAACGACTCATACGCGCTGATCCACGCAAGGGCGTCGCCTTGTGGCGCGCCCGCGATGGCGGGAGTAGGGTGGAGTGCTGCAATGACCATGGCATCAGTGACGTCCTCGCGTAGGGTGGCTTCCATTGTTTTGGTTAAATGTTGCACGTTGTGCGTTTTCCGGATAACTGGTCTTTCGGGGACATCAATCTGAACTGAGAGGGGAGTTAAGCGCTCGTGGATGAACTGGACGACAATATCAAACTCAGATTTGTCTTTATTCGATGCCAAAAGCGCCTCTGCAAGGCGCTCGTCTTCTGCTGCCGTAACCCCGCGGGGGCGGGTTCCGGCAACGGCTTCTGTGGTGATGCGTCGTTTTCTACGATAAAACAGACGCTCCGGCGTTGCGCCAAGCCAATCTGCGCCGTTTTCTTGAAACCAAAACACAGTGGCGTTGAGGCGTCTGGCTTTAAGTTTCTGCAGCAGGGTCGTGATGTCAGGAGCGGGCCGAGATGTCATGTGCGCTAGAACTACTTTTGATAAGCGCCCCTCGCGGATTGCTTGTTTAGCTTGTTCAATACGATTGGTCCATGGCTCAGGTGCCCCTTTTCCCGTTACGGGAAAAGGGTGTGCACTAAAGATCGCCCCTGGAGGAGGCGATGTGCCTTCACGGCTGATCCAATAGCTGCACAACATATGTTTTTTATTTTTCTGCAACATACAAACTGACAGCGCCGAGAGCCATCGTGTGTGTAGTCACCGCAGAAAACCCATTGGCCATCACCAACCTTTCAAAGGCTCTACCGCTGGGAAATGACTCGATTGTTTGATTCAAGTAACGGTACGCGGATGTTGAGCGAGACAAAGCGCCCCCGAGGCGGGGTAATATGTGTCGCAAATAAACAAGATAAATGGGGCGTACAGGCCACTTGGGTAGAGAAAATTCCAAAATGAGAGCGCGTCCTTTAGTTCTTAAGACACGGGCCATTTCTCGAAGAGCTGTATCGGGATGGTCCATATTGCGGATGCCGAATGAACAGGTGACGGCGTCGAAGGCGCCGTCTTTAAAGCGAAGTTTTTCGGCATCGCCTACTTCCCATGTGAGGTGGGGCGCTTTTTTTCTTGCCAGATCGAGCATGGCTTCTGATTGATCGATGCCGATGGCATCGATCAGTTCTCTTGTACACAGTGCGATTAGCTGATCACCGCTACCTGTCGCGATGTCGAGTAGGCGGATATTTCCTCTCGGAAGATGCTTGGCCAACTGGCGGCGCCAGCGGAGATCTTGGCCTAAAGAAAGCACGCGGTTTGTTGTATCGTAACGAGATGCGATCGCATCGAACATCTTCGTTACGGTTCTCATCCTCTAGAAGCTCTCTTTCTGTCGTTTTCGTTTAAGTGCACTTTGCGCAGGCGAATAAAGTTCGGCGTTACCTCGACGAGTTCATCGTCGGCGATGTAGTCGATGGCTTGCTCGAGGGTGAACCTTCGCGGTGGTGTGAGGATGATGTTTTCGTCGCTGCCCGCCGCTCGGACGTTGGTCAATTGCTTGGCTTTCGTCGCATTGACGACAAGGTCGTTATCGCGTGCGTGTTCGCCGACAACCATTCCCTCGTACACTTCGTCGCCTGGTTGCACGAAGAGGGAGCCTCGCTCTTGTAAATTGAATAACGCGTAGCCGTTGGCTTTGCCAGGACCATTGGAGATCATGACGCCTCTGATGCGCCCCTGAATGTCTCCTTTCCAAGGAGCGAACGTCTCAAAGATCGAAGTGAGAATGCCGAGCCCCGATGTGCGTGTTAAAAAGTCGTTGCGATAGCCCATGAGGCCGCGCGTTGGGACCAAAAACTGCATCGTCGTCAACCCGTGTTCTGATGTGGAGAGGGAGCGCATTTCCCCTTTTCGACGGGAGAGATCTTCAATGACAGTCCCTGAATCTTTTTCGGGTACTTCAACGTGGACTCTTTCCATTGGCTCGTACGTTTCGCCATTGATCTCTTTGGTGATAACTTTCGGTTTTGAGATGGCCATCTCGTAGTTTTCGCGGCGCATCGCCTCGATGAGAACGGCCAAGTGGAGCTCGCCCCGACCACACACGCGGATCGCGTCGTCGCGGTCTAGCAGCTCTTCGATTTTCAAAGAGATATTGGCTCGCTTTTCTTTCATCAGGCGATCGCGCAGTTTATTCATCGTCACGTGCTTGCCGTCTTTGCCGGCAAAAGGAGACGAGTTGACCAAAAATTCTACCGATACAGTGGGCTCGGCCAGTGTAATCGGGGGAAGCTGCACGATGTGCGCGGGGTCGGTCAATGTGTCGCCGATCTCCACTTCAGACGCGCCTGAGATTGTCGCAATATCGCCTGCGCCTGCTTCTTCCACTTCGATTTTTTTAAGTCCTAAGTGTCCCTCGATTCGCGCCACTCTATGTGTTACGTGATTGCCATTGCGATCAACCCGGACGAAGGCATCTCCCTTCTTGATTTTCCCTTCGAGGATGCGGCCACACGCTTGTCTGCCGATGTAGTCGTCGTAAGAGATGGTCGCCGCCTGCATCAGGAAGGGTAGATCGAGATTGCCGGGAGGCGGCGGGGCTGCTTCCAAAATGAGATCAAATAGAGGCGTCAAATCTTTCGGAGTGTCGCCGAGCTTTGCGATCGCAAAGCCATTGAAGCCCGATGCGTAGATGTAGGGAAAGTCGAGCTGTTCGTCATTCGCGCCGAGTTCTAAAAAGAGATCAAACGCCAAGTTGAGCGCGTTGTCTGGGTTGGCGTGGGGGCGGTCGATTTTGTTCAGCACGACGATCGGTCTGAGGCCCATCTTGAGCGCCTGAGAGAGGACGAAGCGCGTTTGCGGCATGGGCCCTTCCTGAGCGTCGATCAGCAGCAATACCGAGTTGACCATCCCTAAGATCCGCTCCACCTCGCCCGAGAAGTCGGCGTGTCCTGGCGTATCTATAATATTGATTTTAAAGTCTTTGTAATAGACGCACGTGTGCTTGGCAAAGATCGTGATGCCCCGTTCCCGTTCTTGGTCATAGCTATCCATGACCCGCTCGGGCACTTTTTCGTTATCGCGAAAGACGTTCGATTGTTTGAGTAAACTGTCGAGCAGGGTGGTCTTGCCGTGGTCGATGTGTGCGATGATGGCGATGTTTCTGATTTTCTTCGGGTCGTGCATATTGGAGACATACTACTCGCTTTTTCATTTGAACGAAAGCGCTTTGTATACCCAGAGGGATTGAAAAATTGGGAAACGGGCAAGGAGGCGTCTTCAGATTCTCGATCTGGAGCGAGCGGCCGTGCTCTAGAGCACGCCGCAAGTGAAGACGAGAAATCTGAAGAAAAGCCGACGCCGCCCGAAACCAACTTTTCAA
>JBDKJI010000008.1:0-3104 GCA_039796655.1 Chlamydiota bacterium
GTTTCTCCAGACGGGGTACAACGTGTATGTGCGACCTGAAGTCGCTTGAATGATTGTTTCAATCATCGAAAGATGATGAGGAAACCTAGCGTGCCGCCGCTAGTAGCCTACTGATCCGTGCATTGTTGGTAACGACGATGTGTGAAGCGATCGGGACAATGTAACCCGCCGTAAGGCAGCATCAAGCCTGTGAAGGTTTGGTGTGATCTGCAAGCATCAATGCGGATGGGGGCTAGGCTTGATGGTATGACTAACAGAAGTGAACTGCTGATAAACATCGTCATGTATTGCGAGCCAAAGATGCTGAAAGGCTCGGGCCAAAACGGCACGTAGTTGGTTAATCCTCTGTACGACTGGGATTACGCGGACGTAACAACTACCGGTGAATAGGCAGAGTCTAACCCATCATTGTCATTCAAGAGGAACAGGGTAAGCCCGTATTTTTGCCCTAAAAGGCAGGTGAACCGTAAGGAACGCTGATGAAAGTGCGGGTAGAGGAATGTGGAAAAAGCGAAAGCTGTTCTGTAATGAGGCAGATAGGAGTTGAGCCGAGAGGCAACATCACTCTACGCGAAAGCGGGCAGACTTCCACGTGGTCTTTCTTTACGAGATTGTTTGAAGAACCTTTTTAGGAGAAAAAGCAAATGACTACGCAAGAAATTTGCGCGGGTGCATTCTCCGGCAACCCTAAGCAAAGCTGGCACAGCATCAACTGGGCGAACTGCGAACGGGAAGTCAGGAGGCTCCAGGCGCGTATCGTAAAGGCAACACAGGAAGGCCGCTGGGGCAAAGTTAAGGCTTTGCAATGGCTGCTGACACACTCTTTTGCGGGCAAAGCTATTTCCGTAAAGCGAGTGACTGAAAACCAAGGTAAGAATACTCCTGGTGTAGATATGGTTTTATGGAGTACACCCAGGAGAAAGGCCAATGCTATAGGCAGCTTAAGCAGGAACCAATACCACCCTTGTGCTTTGAGAAGAATTTACATCCCAAAATCCAATGGGAAGTTACGCCCATTGGGTATTCCGACAATGCAAGACAGGGCGATGCAGGCTTTGCACTTACTTGGCTTGATACCGATTGCGGAAACGCTGGGCGATAAAAGCTCATACGGCTTTAGGCCAAAACGCTCAGTCGCAGATGCAGTCGAGAAGTGTTTTTCAGCACTGGCTAGGCGTGATGCTGCGGAATGGGTGCTCGAAGCCGACATTAAGGGGTGTTTTGACTATATCAGTCATGACTGGCTTTTGAATAATGTGCCTATGGATAAGAGATTATTGAAGAAATGGCTTAAGTGCGGATACATGGAGAACGCGGAATGGACGGCTACAGAAGCAGGTACACCTCAAGGCGGAATAATTTCTCCAACCCTCGCAAATTTTGCCCTCGATGGGCTAGAACTACTGTTATCACAGCGGTTTTACAGAACCTCGCGAGATGGAAAAATGTTCAATCCAAAGGTTCATCTAATTCGATATGCTGATGACTTTGTAATTACAGGTATTTCAAAAGAATTACTTGAAAATGAAGTTAAACCATTAGTACAGAATTTCTTGGCGGAGCGGGGACTAGAGCTGTCGGCAGAAAAAACCAGAGTGACGCACATTGCGAATGGTTTTGATTTTCTAGGTCAAAATGTTCGTAAATATAGTGGAAAGCTGCTAATTAAACCTTCAGCCAAAAACTACAATGCATGCATTCAGAAGATTCGCGACACCATTAAAGCCCATGCCACGTCAAGACAAGCTGTTTTGATTAAAAAGCTCAATCCAATTATTCAGGGTTGGTCTAATTTTCACCGCCACATCGTTGCAAAAGAAAGCTTCAACGCTTTGGATTGCGATATATGGAAAGCACTTTGGAGATGGGCAAAACGTCGTCATTCAAATAAAAATAGCGGCTGGGTACGTGAGCGCTATTTCAAAATAAAAGGTACGCGATCTTGGGTTTTTGCGTGTGAAGAATCCTCAAAAGACCGGAAGGTATTGACGAGGCTTCGTTGTGCCAGCGACACTAAGATTAAGCGTCATATTTTAATTCGTGATGATGCGAACCCGTTCGATCCAAAATGGCAGGATTACTTTGATAAACGAAACCTTAGTTTTTAGCTGTGAACCCGGTCTGTAAAAAGACTTAGAAAGGCTTGAGCCGTATGAGGGGAAACTCTCACGTACGGTTCTTAGGGGAGAATGTGACGGTAACGTCATGTTTTTACCCGACACGCTTATGCAGGCCGCTCGCCGCTCCTGGCGAATCGGGCAGCACGAAGATGTGGAGGTGCTCTTTTTAGGGTACTGCCAGTCGTCACAAAGCCAGTGTTTGGCGTTAATGGCAGAGAAAATTGCTGTTAGCCAGTCTACCTCGGGGGATATTCCTGAGAGTGGGTTGGACTCGCTAAATCAGCGTGGTGATAGCGTTGAGATGGCGTTGGCCAGACAATTGGTTTTACAACAGGCTTAATCAATTAGGCCCCTTACGGGGCCTTTTCTATAAATCTACTTCATGAAGCTCGGCCTAGACTGCCGAAGAGCCACCTGCCTCTCTTCCACAGATAATTCATCCCAGTGCAAATAAATGCCTTTTAGTGGCGGCGGTGAAACCAATCTATTCTCGGTGCCATTAGCTCCTTGACCCAGAACCGAAATCATTCCGACCGTCCTACCGTCCGAATAGGTTGACCAAACTGCAACACGATGAAATATAGCCCTATCACTGCTATTTGAATCATTCTCATGTACAAAATACCAGCCATCGGCAGATGACGTACAAATTGGGGCATCTCTCATAAAACGCTTCATGTATTAATTAACGGGCGAATATCTTAGGTTACTCGTTGAGTCTATGTCGATACCCTTGCGCCACGACCTCTGTGAAACAGAAATACATATAGTTTCACAGAAAAGCGTAAAAACTGTTAAAAAATGACGCAAAACCGAAAAAATCAAATTTTTTATCGGTGATACATTTCTATCGCGTTTTAACAATGTCGAGGCGCATTAACTTCCGGAGCAATAATATGATTACATTTACGATCAATGATATTGGAACAAAAATATCGCGTTTTAAGGATAGTCTGCATATAGAAACTAAAAACTTGAGCATGA
>JBDKJI010000009.1:0-7827 GCA_039796655.1 Chlamydiota bacterium
GAATTTACGGAAATGTGTCGAAGAACAGGTGAAGAAGTAGGCGGCACGTTTTTGGTGGGGTTATACAACCGTTCGGGCTGGTCTTCGTTATTTTCCGGATTGTCTTTGAAGGTAGTTCGCGGTTTATACGAGCTCGGAGCATTGCCAATTCCTGAAATAGGTATAGACTTAGGAAGAGTCGCTATGGAGAAACTTGATATTGAAACAAAGACCGTTTGGTTAACCAGAGAATTTATGGAAGTCATGGGGTATAGCCTGTATCGGATGAACCCCCAACTTGCCTGGCTATGTATACTCCACAGCGAAAACGGACTTATTACACAAAGAGCCATTGAAGGTGCGAGCGGTTGTTACCAAGAAGCCTTTGGAGAGATTTTACATATCTACGCTCAAGGGCCAGCTTCTGCTCTGCCAAAATGGATGGGTAAAAGTGTCATTAATGTTTATTCTAATCGTGACTACGTCACGGGCTTCGGGCTTTTTGGGCGTGCCAACGATTATACGAATAATCCGAATTACGATGTCCGAGTGCTGCCTTGCATCTCTGGATTTAGTGACAGAAATTTTTGGTTCGCAGATCATGGCTACCTAGGCCCTACCTATACAAAGGGAAGGCTGAACTGGATGCAGCAGTTGGAGGGAAAATATCCGTTTTATAGAGGTGCTCATGAAATCCATCGCTAGCGTAATCACTGTATGTTTCTTCATCCTATTATTTTCTTGCGCAAAGACAAGAGAAACAAAAGGGAGAGAATATTCAAAATATGTTAACGAAATTGTTGACGATTTTGCCAAATGTATGAAAAAGAAACACAACCTGCATTGCTATGGGAGCGGGGGCAGTATGCCCCATGACGTAGAAGAAATAGAATTGATGTTCAATCATCGTGGATTGCTATCCATTGATGATGCCAGAGCTTTAGAAGTAGAAGCTATTCAAGAACTCTTACGCCGTATTAATGCACATGAAAAAATACGGCCCTTTCTGAGAGAATATCCATTTCACTCTAATAGGGTGGGTGTTTTAATCTCGACATCTACCAAGACTGGTGATCGACCTCTTGACGGGTCGGTAGCACTAGTTTTTTCGGCGAAAAATAAAATTCATTACGATGCCGCAGAAATGCAGATGACGAAACCGTGGGTGCATGTCGAGATGGATGAAAGTGGCGGTTGGACAGAAGAGACGATACCGGGCGAACTCAGAGAAGTGCTGATTCCTCTTTGGGAGGAACCGTATGATGAAGCGGTAAAAATTGTAGAAGCAGCGATACAAAAAAATGGCGAATGAAGATGAACCTAAGCAAACATGTGCTACCTCATCTCGATTTTCTCGAAATCCCAGGCGCTTTCCTATGTTCTTGCAGCGGTAGGATTTTCGATTATTATGGTTGCAACGTACCTTATGCGATCGCCGAGGTCTGCTAAAGAATCGGCTTGAATTTGGAGCGTATCGGAGTCGAACCGATGACCTCAACAATGCCATTGTTGCGCTCTACCAATTGAGCTAACGCCCCTTAAGATAGGGGCAAGTATAAGGCTTTTCCCCTTTTGTTCCAACAACGCCCTTTATTCTTGCCGAGCTAAAGAGGTATAACGATTCTTGATGAAAGACTTCTTTGCCAACGTTCCTGAAGCGCCGCTCGACCCTGTATTTGGGCGTCTTTCGATGTTTCACAGCGACCATCGCCCCAATAAAACGAATTTGATCGTGGGTAGCTACCGCGATGATAAGCTCGAAGCGCACCCGCTCCACTCTATCCGAACGGCTGAGCAAGAGCTGGCATCCAGAGAGATCTCGTGCGATTACCTGCCTATCGATGGACATGAGGGCTTTTTACAGCACATCGGAGAGCTTTTGTTTGGTGGTCCGTTGTGGCAAAACATTCGGGATCAGACCTATTGCGCCCAATCTGTGGGTGGCGCTGGAGCCATTCGGATCGGGGCGGAGTTCTTGAAGCACGAAGTGTCGGAGCGGGTGTTTATTTCTGACCCCACATGGGTCAATCATCGCCCCATCTTTGAAAGAGCAGGCTGCAAAGTGGCTGGATACCCTTATTACAACCGCCAGTACCATCGGTTTGATTGCCAAGCTGTGATTGAGGCGCTTCGCAATGTACCCGAGACGTCGACCATCGTGTTCCACAGCCACTGTCATAATCCGACAGGAGCTGATCCGTCGATCGACGAGTGGCATCAGTTGGAAGATGTATGCCATAAGAGGCGGTTATTTCCGATGTTTGATTGTGCGTATCAAGGATTTGGTGATGATCTTGAGAGCGATGCCTATGCGATACGCTACTTTGCCGCAAAAGGCCATGAAATGGCGGTTGCCTACTCGTGCTCAAAAAACTTTGGTTTGTATTCGCAGCGCATTGGAGCGTTGTTTCTATTGACGCATACTAAGGACGCGCGTCTACGTGTTATGAACCAGGTAAGCCGGTTGATTCGGGCTAATTATTCTAACCCCCCACGCCACGGAGCGATGTTAGTGCATCATGTGCTCGGCCACGAGGCTCTCCGCTTAGAGTGGAAACAAGAGCTTCTTGTGATGAGGCATAGATTGCATGGGGTACGGAAGAAATTAGTAGAAGCATTAGGTCGCGATGACTATGCGTATATTTTGAAGCAGAAAGGAATGTTTTCATTGCTTGAGATGCAAGTGGATCAAGTGAGAGAACTCATCGATGCTTTTGGGATCTATTTGCTCGACAATGGAAGAATCAGCTTAGCGGGCTTGAATGATGCAAACATTCCTTATGTTGCAAGTGCATTACTGAAGGTGCTGCGCCCAACATGAATCGTACAGCAAAAGCCGCTCCCATTTTATTTCTAGTATTGGCTCTATTTGCCTGGATCAGTGTCCCAAAAGAAGGGGCTGATTCAATCCGAAAACGGGTCGTCTCTGCTTTGTCTCCTGTTTGGAGCTGGGGGATGGGACTGCGCCATTATTTGAACGATCGCCCCATCGGCTCTTACCCAATGACAGAGGGCAGTACGGTATCTGTGCTGGCTTTGGAAAATCAAGAACTGAAAGCGAAGCTCAAGCAAGCGGCTGAGCTCATCGAGTGGTACGCAGCTTCTCAACAAATCTCTGAATCGAAGAAAGCGTATGTTCTCCAATGGCTCCAAAAAAGACGCCTTGCGCTGCCTGCCAAAGTTTTGTATCGCGACCCTTCGTTATGGGGCAGTAGTTTGTGGATTCAAGGCGGACAGATGGACAGTGAGCATTTTGAAGAACCCGTGTTTGCAAAAAACAGCCCCGTTCTATGCAACGATGCTCTCGTTGGCGTCATCGATATTGTGGGCAAACGGCAATCACGAGTACGACTCATCACCGATTCGGCGATTTTTCCCTCGGTATGCGTGCTACAAGGCGATCAGGTCATCGCGCGAGGTGAACTCCACGGGAGTAGTAAACCTTTGTGGCGTTCTCGCGGTACAGAGCTCAAAGGGATTGGCTTTCGCCTGGTCGACAGACCCTTCAGAGATGGGATGATCCGCCCAGGCGATCTTTTAGTGACATCTGGATTAGACGGCGTGTTCCCTCCTCACTTACCAGTCGCAACAGTCACGCATGTCGAGCCTCTTGAAGAAGGGGCCTATTCTTATGAATTGCTTGCCAATCCCATTGCAAGTCGAATGAATGCTCTCGAAGTCGTTTACGTTTTGCCGCCCGAATCAATGTAAAGCAGCTTTACATATCGAAAAAGGCGTCTTTATAGAGACGTCTTTGTTCGATTTGGTGGCTATTGGGTTGATCCAATGCAGCAGAAAGCGCGTGAGTCGATGAGAGAATCGTGCCGCACTCATGGAGCCGAGTTGGAGGCAGGTGTGGTTGGGTGAGGAAAAACATCGGTTTTTCAAACGCGAGATAGTCGTATCCGACGGATGAATAATCGCCTAAGTAAGCGTCGGCCAAAGCAAGCAGTGGGTAGACGGCCGGAAAATGCGTGATGCAATGGGTATTTGGCCTTGTTTCGAGTTTTGCGATGATGGCGTAGAAAAAAGCAGGGTCTCGTTGTTCGAGCAAAGGATGGAGCTTGACGATGAGGTTCCAATCGGAGAGCAGAGTTGAGGCTAGCTCGCTTGCGTGGGTAAAAAAGCTGGTCGCTTGATCGGCGTCGTTCCAGGTGGGGGCGTACAAAAGGGTTGGATGGGTGCGATCGATGGCGATGCGATCTGCCAAGGCGTCATAGAAAGAGCGGTGCGATTCGTAATAGCTACGCCGATAGTTGCCGATCCATGTGCCTTTCGCTTCGACCTTGAGCTCTTTGAGAAGTTGTCGATGGAGTTGCCCATAGAAAAGGACTTGGTCTTGGTAGGCATAAGGCGCCAATACAGGGGTTTGTCTGCCTTTTTCCGACATGCCATGAGGGCAGAAAATCAGTTCTATGTCTCGCCCATAAAGATCTCGAAACATTGTCTTCAGATGAGGTTTCCAGTACTTGCATTCGACGAGCTGGTCATACTCTTGGACGAGGTCTTTGAGGTGGTGTTCGAGATTTTCAACCAGGATTGTTTTTACATCGGGATAAAAGGTGGTTGCTAGCTCAGCGTTGGTTTCTTCGGTGACGACAAGAGGCATGTTCCACAGCGCGCATAGAGGCGCGATGTGATCAAGGAGGTGGATGTCAGACCCGGCGTTTACTCCACAAGGGCGCATATTCTGTCTCGCATAGTGTGCACGGATACTTCTGCAAACGCCTCCGCATAGAGCGCTTTGCGCTCTATGGAAGTGATTGCTTGATGTAGAGGCAGTGCCGCTTGTCTCGGGAAAAATAGCGGGCGATCGAAAGCGAGAAAGTCGTAGCCCACAGAGGACATATCGCCGATATAGGCTGTGGCGTACTCGAGCACGGGGTAAACGGGAGGAAACTCGGGCAGTAGCCGAGCCTTGAGCGGTCCTGTGAGAGCCAGTAGGCGATGTTCGTCTGTTTTGACCATGTTGGGGTGGGGACGAATCCATAGAGTTGTTTGGGTAGGGATTGTCTGGAGGACTGACTTTACGTCGCTCCAGAATGTGCCGTTCCCTTCGGGATCGACCCATGTAGGGGCGTACAACACAGGCGCTATGTCGTCAATGGGTAGTTCCGCACGTGTCAACTGGCGATAAAAGGGGCGGTGCATCTCGTAGTATTGTTTACGGAAATTACCGATGATAGCATGAGGGCGCTCTTGGCAGCGTTGCCGCATTTGCTGGCCGTAGATGAGTAAAGGCTCATCTGTCCCAAGCGCGTCAAAGATGGGTATTTTCCATCCCTTATCAGAATTACCGTGAGGCAGCCACAGTGTTTTGCCTTTGAATTGGGGGACGCGCCTTTGAAACAAGATCTGCGGCTCACAAGTGACGACCCATTTCGGCAAGACACTCGATTCCAATACGGTAAGGTCAGGATAATAGTGACGAGCGGCATCAGCAATCGATGGCTCCGAGATAAAAAGAGGCCATTCCATGAGTGCACAAAGCGGAGCTAGGTGATCCAAATAGTGGGGCATGTCCCCTAAGAGAGCGCCGGCAAACATAATCTCAGCATATATTGTAGCAAAAAAAGGGGGTTTATTCTTTATACTATCGAACGTGCAGCCCCTCAAAGAATGGTTTCAATCGAATCGACGATCTTTTCCTTGGCGAGAGAACAAAAACCCTTACCGCGTTTGGATCTCTGAAATCATGCTTCAGCAGACAAGAGCTTCTGTGGTCGTCCCCTATTTTTTGCGCTGGATGGAGCAATTTCCGACAATGGAGGCTTTGGCTTCGGCTTCTGAAGAGCAGGTCATAAAAGCTTGGGAAGGTCTTGGTTATTACTCGCGGGTTAGAGGGGCTTTGAAAGCCGCGCGGGATATCGTCGATCGATTTGGCGGCACACTGCCCCAGACTAAAGAGCAGCTACGATCACTGCCGGGGTTTGGTCCCTACACAGTGGGAGCCTGTCTTTCTTTTGCTTACCAGCAAAATGCTCCAGCTATCGACGGCAACGTGACGCGCGTCGTCACCCGCCTTGCCCTCATTGAGACATGCACGAGCCTTGCCAAGACCAAACGGGCTATTGAAGAGGCGGTGAGGCACCATTTGGATGCCGATTCACAGCCTTGGGTTGTCATGGAGGCGTTGATTGAGCTCGGCGCGACCATATGCCAGACAAAGCCTCAATGCGGCCTGTGTCCAATAGCTGATGGCTGCAAGGCAAAGTCGGCCGGCAAGGTGTCAAATGTCCCTTGGAAAGCAGAGCGTCCCGAAGTGACTGTACTGCACCGCCATGTTGCTATTATTGAAGAGCAAGGGAAGGTGTGGGTGCGCAAAGGTGATTCGGGTCGGATTATGGCGGGTCTATATGAGTTTCCCTATGTCGAAAGCCCTTTCGAGCATCAATCGCACAAAGAGATTGCTAGAGCTTTACATCTAGGGCCTGTGACGCTGATTCGGCGACTCGCATCGCAAGTACATCATTTTACCCGTTACAAAGCGTTTTTGTATCCCGTGTGGTTGAAGGCGAACGCCTCGCTTGCGGGGTATGAGCAGGTGCCGATCGAGGCATTGCGCGCGCTCCCCTTTTCTTCGGGCCACAGACGTGTGATGGAGGCAGTTGTATGCGCATTTTGCACTTAGAGGCGTCGCCTGGATGGGGTGGCCAGGAAATGCGCATTTTGGTCGAGGCTGTTGGTATGCGAGACCGTGGACATACAATAGTATTTGGCGTGATGAAGGGTGGGTCTTTGATTGGTAGAGCCCAAGACAAGGGATTTACGGTACATTCCTTGCGCTTTCACAAGAAGTGGTGGTTTCTGACATTTTTTCAGATACTGTGGATGATACGCCGTTATCGGATCGATCTTGTTAATACGCACTCATCTCTCGATAGTTGGATTGGCGGAATTGCCGCGCGTCTTGCTGGCTGCTCTATTATCCGGACGAGGCACTTATCCACTCCCGTAAAACAGGGTTTAAATAGCCGCCTTCTCTACGGATGGCTGGCTGACTTTGTTGTCACAACTTGTATCTCGATCATCGCCCCGTTAGCAGAAAGCTCCAAAAAGCATATTTCGTTATTTCGCTCGGTGCCCACTGGCGTTGATCCAGAACGGATTGTGTGGCGACCTGAGGCAGCGGCAGACTTTCGTCGATCTCTGACGTTGAGTCCGGGCGATTGTCTTGTGGGGTGTGTTTGTTTCATGAGATCGTGGAAAGGGATTGATGACTTTTTACAAGCAGCCCATATATTGCGACACGAACCTGGTCTTAAATGGGTTTTGATTGGGGGAGGTCATGAAGCAACGTATCGAGCGATTGCTAAAGAGAAGCAATTGGACGGTATCGTTCATTTCACAGGACATCTCGAAAATCCGTTTCATGCGATTGCAGCTCTCGACATTTTTGTCTTACTGAGCACTGCCAACGAAGGTGTGTCGCAGGCCATGTTGCAAGCGGCTTATTTAGGTAAGCCATTGATTAGTACCGAGACTGGGGGGTTAAAAGATGTATGCATCCATGGGCAAACGGGGCTGATTGTCGCGCCCCGCTCATCCGATGAGGTTGCAGCGGCGGTGCGTCAATTACAGCAAGACAAAACATTACGCCATAAACTAGGCGAGGGTGCAGCACATTTTGTCAGGAAGAGTTTTTTGTGGACACAAACACTCGATGCAATGGAAAGTATCTCAAAGAACACAAAATCATTGTCATAGGGTTTAGGTCATGGATTTTGCCTTCTTGAAAAACCGCTTTGTTACTTCTTCTGCCGCTTTTTTCCTCGGAGGGTGCGTTTTGATCGCCTACTTCGTCTCTGGTTCTCGACCGTCGGAGTATGTTGAGGCGAAAAATGCCGT
>JBDKJI010000010.1:0-5443 GCA_039796655.1 Chlamydiota bacterium
CTCGTACAAGCGAAGCAAAACGGTGTTCGACGTGCCATCGGAGTTTCTCAGCCGTATCGTCGGCCTCGATTTTGATTTATTGATCCCTGTCAGCGGGCACCTTTCTTACGAGATGAAAGAAGGTGTCTTGCGATTGACGAAACTGACCGATTCTTTCAGCGAAAATCGAAGATCTGAATTTTTCCTCTTGCATGGGGCTGATTTTCCCACAATCGACCCTGCCGCTCGCCTCAACATCGTCATCGAAATGAAGCAATTTGTCCTGTTTAAACTCACCGAATCGTTTGTCATTTCGATTGACGGTACGCTGTTCGATCCGCAGTTTCACCTCAAAAAAAAGAAATGGTTCTTCAATTAATCTTCCCTTCTTATTGCGCCGCGTGCGGAGCGCCTGATGCACTGACCGTGTATTGTAAGGCATGTTGGGAATATGTAGTGCCGCTCCACCCGTTTGGCCGTTGTGTCCATTGCTTTACAGAAGGCGATGAACTATGCCGCTTGTGTGCTGGCTACGGAGCGCTCGGATTTCCGAGAGCTGCGCTTTTTGAGCCCACGCCGCAGTCATACCGGTTTGTTCGACGCTATCCCGATATGATCCCTTTCTTCTTCTTATACAGCTGGTCTCAGCTCGATTGGGATCCACCCGATTATGTGATCCCGATGCCGGGGATGGAGGCGTCGGCGCTCGCCATTGCCAAACTGATGCGATGGGGGTATGTTCGCATGCGTACCGACCGCACAAGCCAGTTCCGGATTGATCCCGAACTCATGGAAGAAGGTGCCACGGTTCTCTTCATCGACCGCGCCTCGTCGATGGAGGGGTGCCGAGGGATGATCCGTGCAATCGGTGAGGCTTTCCCGAAAAGTGGTTATATATTACAATTATACCTCTATGATTTTGTGTATCATCGCTCTGGTCATTGCCCTCCCCATCATTTACTTCGGGTTCCAAGTTGTCCCTGAGCAAGAAGTGTGGATTGTCCAGCGTTTTGGCAGGTACATTCGTAAATTGGAACCGGGCGCCAATTGGATTGTCCCTTTCATCGATCTCGTCGCTTACCGACACTCTCTCAAAGAAGAAGCGATTTTTGTCCCCGAACAGACCGCAGTTACCCAAGATAACGTGAACGTGCTCCTCGACGGCATCGTCTATGTGAAGATCGTCGACCCCGTTGCCGGTTCATATGGCGTAAAAGACCCAATCCAAGCGCTCACGCAGCTTGTGCAGACGACAATGCGCTCTGAGATTGGCAAACTGCCCCTTGACAAGACCTTTGAAGAACGAGAGACGCTCAACAGCAAGATCGTAGTCGCCATCAATGAAGCGGCTATCTCTTGGGGTATCCGTTGCCTGCGCTATGAGATGAAAGACATCAAGATGCCCGACGACATTCGCAAAGCAATGGAGCTCCAGATGACAGCCGAGCGACAAAAAAGGGCTCGCATTCTCGAGTCAGAAGGAGTACGCCAGTCCCACATCAATGAATCGGAAGGGCAAAAGCAAGCGCAGATCAACATTGCCGAGGCAGCCCAAGTTGATCGGATCAACCGCGCGCGCGGCGAGGCCCAGGCAATCGGCGTCCTCTCCGAGGCGACCGCCGTCGGCATCGAGCGGATCGCGATTGCCCTCGATCACTCCGCCGGCGATCGAGCCGCATCGCTCCAGATCGCCGAGAAGTACATCGAGGCGTTCCGCCAACTCGCCAAAGAAGGCAATACCATCGTCTTGCCGTCGAACCTACAGCACCCCGCCGCAATGGTTACCGAGGCCCTTTCGATCTACGACCACCTCCGCAGACGCCCCGGTGCCTCCATCGAAGTCCCTGTGAATACCGTACATGCAAAATAATCTTTATATCATTTTTACTCGATGTTTTTGCGGATCATCTGAACCTGGTGGCGCAATCGCTCGTCCATTTGAATTTGGCTCGTGATTTTCTTCCACGCGTGGAGGAGTGTCGAGTGTGTTTTGCCGCCAAAAGAAGCGGCGAGTTTCATTAGGGACTCGTCGATCATCTCTTTGGCAAGATACATCGCCACTTGGCGAGCCAGCGCGATCTCTTTGTGGCGCGATTCCCCCTTGATCTCAGCAATGCGCACCTCAAAGACAGTCGCAACACACTTTAAGATCTCTTCAACAGAGATGCGCTTATTGGTAGATGACGTTTGAAACATCTCGTGCAAAATCTTTTCGACGATTTCTTCGTTGAGTTGCGTGTGCATGAGGCGCGAGTGGGCCGAGAGGCGGTTGATAGCGCCTTCGATTTGCCTTACGTTATTGTAAATGTGCTCGGCGATGAAGAAGGCAATTTGGTTGGGGATGTTGAGACCGCGAAGCTCCGATTTATGCTTGATGATTGCAACGCGCGTCTCCAAATCGGGCGTCCCCATGTGGGCGACAAGACCCCATTCCATCCGCGCCACCATCCGCTCGGAAAGTTTTAGTTGGCCAGGTGGTTTATCTGAAGTGATGACAATCTGTTTATTTTGGTTGAGTAGTGCTTCAAAGGTGTTGCAAAACTCCTCTTCGAAGTTGAGGCGGTTTTGCAAAAACTGGATATCGTCGACGAGCAGCACATCGAGGCCGCGGTAGTAGCGCTTCATTTTATCCATTGATTTTGTCCGCAAATGGTCGATGATATCGTTGATGAACCCTTCTGTGGTGATCACCTGGACTCTCAATTTGGGGTGGTGCTCTTGGACATAGTGACCGATGCTGTGGAGAAGATGTGTTTTGCCAAGACCGACGCCGCCGTGGATGAAGAGGGGATTGTACGACTTACCAGGACGCGCTGCAACGCCGAACGCTGCTGATTTTACAAATTGATTCGACGGACCCTCGATGAAGTTCTCAAATTTATACAAAGGGTTGAGATAGATCGGATGGACCGTGGGCGTTTCTTCATCGGCTTTCTCAAAAGAGGTTGTTGGTTGAGGTTTTTCTACTGTTGCAACTTGGAAGCGTATCGCAGGATCGCCATTTCGTTGCAGAGGTAAAAAATCGGCGAGCACCTCTTTAAAGTTGTCGAGCAAATATTCTTGGACAAAGACGTTCGGTACCTCGAGGGTCACTGCATCTGTGCCTGCTTCGATCAGACGGATCGGCGCAATCCAATTCTGAAACTCCGCGCTGGAGCAGCGCGTGCCAATGAATTCGATAAATTGGATCCATCCATTTTTTGTTTCACAGTCGAGCATGCGTGCCATTTAACTAGAAGGGGTATGTCACGGCAGTGTAGCAATTTCGCCCTAGAATGTCGAGCGCCTCAATTAGCTCAATCCGTTTGAATGAGACTAGCTAAATTAGGTTGGGCTGTGAAGATATATGCCTTCCCTTTTTTAGTCATTTTCAATAAGCCTCGTTCACTTAAATCTTGGAGATCATGTCTTGCTGTGTCATAGGCAATTTGATGGCTATTTTTGTGGGCTTCTATCGTATAATCTGCACCAGGATGACGTAAAGCATGGGCTAATAAAGCTTCTTGCCTGTAGTTGAAGTCCCCATCATTCTTTAATAAAGATTCTACTTCGTTTAATTCGTTTGATTTAATGCGAATGTATTCATTTAGAGATTGGATCGATTTCTTAATTACATCAGTTTGATGAATGATGAAGTAGGTGAGATCGTTTTGGTCGGTCTCTGTATAGAGAAACGCTTCTCCGTATTGAGCGGGTGCTTTTAAGATGATTTCCGATATAGAGACAAATTCAAAAAGCCAATATCCGCTTCGTAGCATAAGCCAGTAAAATAAGGCTCTTGCCGTTCTTCCGTTGCCATCGACAAAAGGATGGTCGTAAGCAAGCCAAAAGTGAAGAATTATTGCGCGAACAACTGGATGGAGAAAATGATGAGGTGTTTTACCATTGGCAAATTCACACATGGCTTCGAGTCGAGTTGGTAATTCATCGGCATGCGGTGGATCGTGCAGGATCTCTCCTGTACTGATATCTTCGACAGTGACAAACTCATCGATTCTACGGAATCTCCCTGCCGCATCTGGATCATCTAATGTTTGATCTGTCACAGTCCTATGAATTTCAAAGATCAAATCGGGAGAAAGGGGTTGTTCTTTCCAAACGCTGATTTTTTGCATTGTATGGAAATTATTCAGGATCATTCTTTCGCTTTTATCTCGTGGAGGGCGTCCCGATCGCAACATCTCTTTTGCCTCTTTCCGCGTTGTGGCAGCGCCTTCGATTTGGCTTGACGTGATTGCCTCCTGTATTAAAGAACGCATCATGTATTGATCTCGGGTATGGGGGCTTATGACGGCTTGGGGAGTTGGTATCATCCCTCCTGCTCCTAAATCAATTTGATGTAGCTGTTCGAGGATCTTATTAGGAAGGTTGTAGAAAAACAGATTCTTTTTTTGTTTGTCCCACAAGGGCACCGACTTAAATCCGAGAGCGCGCTGCATTTTGATACCAAGCCACCATTCTTCCACGGTCAAGCCTTTGGGTGGCGTTAAATGTCGCAGTATGTCCCAGTGACGGTACTTGCCCTCTTCTTCAGCTTTGCCACCTTCACGTCGCATAAGATCGAACTTTTCCTGGGAAGAAAGATACAACAACTCCTTATCTCGAACGTCTGGAGGGCGGCGGGGCATTTTCATGGCATCTACCAATTTCTAAATAAATGGTAGCAGATTGCGTTAGCTCTTGTAAATACCAATTGCACAATAATCGGTACAAGCGTAAGCAACTTAAATTCAGTTGCTTAACGTTTTTATCTACCAATTCGGTAGATTTTGGTACCAAATTGGTAGTTGTGAGGTTATCTCATGGTGCCGAAGGCCAAGATGAGGGCGGAGGCTTGGGAGGCGACGGCGGGATCGCCCGAGGCGACAAGGCCGCCAGCTTGGATCAGGCCTTGCTCTTGTTTACCGAGGCTGAAGAGCGCCTTGGCGCGGTTGAGTTGCGTGAGGACGTGTCCAGGTTCCTGGTTGAGAGCTAGATCCAATAGTTCGAGCGCTTTTTGGTTGTGACCCAGTTCAAGATGGAGGGCGCCGAGTGTTTGTAAGTCATAGGCATTCGGTGTAGTCAACACCCAAAGTGCGTCAAATACGTTCAGCGCCACATCGTAGCGCCCTTGCTGTATATAGGTGTAGGCGATGTAGCGCAGATCGTCGATCTCGTCTGTCTTGATTCTCAGTGTCTTTGACCAATCAATCTGGCTCAACATTAACCTCTGTGGTACTGGCCTCGCCGAGAATTAATCAAAAGAAGCGTCTCGTTGAGTCGATTGAGAACGGTGAGGCATACATAGAGAGCCTGCCGTTCTTTTTCTTCTTTTTCCTCGTCAAGGCGATCGTCCGTTTTACTGTGCTGCTTTTTACGCTCTTCCGGATCTTCTAAGACGCGGAGTTGTTCTAAATGGTCTTCAAACCAATCAGCGCTGCCCCAAGTGGGACAGAGTTGAAAAGAGAAAAAGGGCTTGGTCAGT
>JBDKJI010000011.1:0-4374 GCA_039796655.1 Chlamydiota bacterium
AAGGACTGGGGCATCGATAAGGTGGACCGCTGCATGGGCGGCAGTTTTTTTGAGTTCGGCACTTGCAGGCTCAACCAATCGCACTCTTTCCATCCGACGCATTGCCACGCGGTGTAGAAACTCAGCGTCGCTCTCGGCAATCACTTTGAGCGCAGGCACGAGCTCTAACCAGTTGAACTGGCCCGCTCGTTCAGGATACATTGTCCAACTGATTTCCATTTCTGCACCTGTCGTGAGAGCGGCCGCAGCCACTCGAAGTGCGTCGAATGCATCTGCGTTTGAGCCCATTCGAAAGGTGATGTGCTTGCGAGGGACATAACGAAAGAAATTATCTTGCCCAATAATTTTCGTGGGGTCTCTTTCTTGCTTCATTCTCTTCCACCAATAGGCGTAATTTGCAATGCTCGCTGTCCACAGGCCAAGTCGCTCAGCGTCGAGATCGAGCTTTTCCAAAAACACTGTCAAACTATTGACCCATTCGTTCACAGGGACTTTTTCTTGAGGTAAACCCACCTGCTCGGATTGCATGAATTCGCGCAGGTAATTGGGACCGCCCGCTTTGGAACCATTGCCGAATTGGCTTGCCTTTGTGCCTCCAAACGGTTGTCGCCGTACAATCGCCCCAGTCGTGGTCCGATTGACGTAGAGATTGCCTGCTTCCATCTCTTTGAGCCAAATGGCTTGCTCTCGTTCGTCAAGGCTTTGCAATCCAGCAGTCAATCCGTACGGAACCATATTAGCAATATGGAGCGCCTCGTGAAGATCTCGAGCGCGCATTAAAGTGAGTACAGGGCCAAAAAGCTCTGTCATGTGCGTAAAGCCGCCTGGCTTGGTCCCTCGTTTGATCCCAGGCGTCCAAAGGCGTGGGTTATGGGAGTCAACACGTGGCTGTAAAACCCACTCTTCTCCGTCTTCCAACGCGGTCAACCCTTGGAGAAGGGCACCGGCCGGTTTGCGAATGAGTGGCCCTATTTTCGTTGTCGGGTCGTGCGCCGACCCTACCTTAAGCGAAGAGGCAGCCTGCACAAGTCCCTCGATAAAGTGGGGATCGTCATACACGGGTCCTTCGAGGATGGCAAGTGACGTGGCTGAACATTTTTGTCCGGCGTGGCCAAAGGCCGATTGGAGGATGTCTTTGATCGCAAGGTCCCGGTCGGCCATGTCGGTGACGATGATGCTGTTTTTACCGCCCGTTTCGGCTGCCAAATCAAGACCAGGGCGCATTTGCATCATCCGCTTGGCTGTCTCAGTGCCCCCCGTTAAGATGACGCTATTAACGCGTGGATCGGAAATGAGATAACGACCTGCTTCTTCTCCCGAACATGGGACGAACTGCAGTGTTTGTTTGGAGATACCAGCGTCCCACACGGCGTTCGCAATATGCCAACCAACTAAGACAGCGTCGGATGCCGGCTTGAAAATGACACAGTTACCACACACAAGAGCAGCGAGAATGCCTCCCAGAGGAATGGCTGCCGGGAAGTTCCAAGGCGATGCGACGAGGACGGTGCCCTTGGGCGTCCACCGGATATCTTTCATCGCTGCCATCTTTTCAGCTTGTCTGCGATAATACTCAGCAAAATCGATGGCCTCTGACACTTCGGGATCGGCTTCTAGAATCGTTTTGCCGCCGTCAATGATCATCGATCCAATCAAATCACCGCGTCTCTCACGGAGCAAGCGGGCAACACGGGCCAACAGCTCTGAACGACGCGCCACCGTCGTCTGACGCCACTCTTTCTCGTGCGCTTTGGCATAGCTGAGAGCGTCATTGATATCTTCTTTGGTTGCCTTAGCAAAACGATACAGAGCCCGCCCAGGCACAGAAGGGTCTTCTCCAACGCCATCTCGATTCGGAAACCTCTCTTCTCCCGCAATCACCAAAGGAACATCGTCTGGCTTCAACTCAGTCCAAGCGGCAAGCAATTGCCCTGCCCAAGCGCGATTGGCTGCCAGAGAAAAATCAGTGTCCGGTTCATTATCGAAGGGTACTTTGGCATCGAGATGGACAGGCTCTTTTTGTCGATTTTGTGTCCGGCGCGCCTCTAATGAAGTTGCCTCAATCTCGTGGAGACTTTGTGAAAATAAATGCGCCTGGCTTTCCCAACTTTCAGTACCAGGCTCCAAACCAAACGCATGGCGCAAGAAATTTTCTGGACCCGTGTTTTCGTCAAGACGTCGGATCAAATATGCAATGGCGTGCTGGAATTCTTCTCGAGTCGCAATCGGACAATATAACAGCATATCGCCCGTCAAGCTCTGCACAACGCGCCGGATGTGATCTGCCATGCCTTCCAACATCTCAAAGCAAACGTAAGGCTCCACCTCGTTTTCAACGCGCAACAGCATGGCAAATGCGATGTCGAACAGGTTGTGGCTTGCAACGCCCAAATGGACAGCACGCGCATGATCGGGCATCATGCCATACATCACCATCCGCTTATAATTCGCGTCCACTTCGACCTTTGTCATATACGGTGCCTGAGGCCACCCCTTGAGCGATGCCTCGAATTGCTCCATGGCAAGGTTTGCCCCCTTCACAATCCGAATTTTGATGGGCGCGCCGCCTTGCCGCACTCTCTCTTTGGCCCATTCCGTAAGCTGCCTTTGAATCATGTGAGAGTCGGGTAGGTACGCTTGCAACACGATGCCCGCAGGATAGCTCTGAAATTCTGGCTCATCGAGCACCTCTTGAAAAACGCGCACTGTCAAATCTAAATCGCGATACTCTTCCATGTCGAGATTGATAAACTTGCCCCCAGATGCCATCGCAGCTCGATACAGCTCTTTGAGGCGCTCCGATAGTGTTCGGACAGTCTCGTCGTAAGACAGTAGGTGGATTTGACTGAAAATCGTCGAAATTTTCACCGACATGTAGTCGATGAGAGGATTTTTCATGTCGTGCAGGTAGATCTGTAGCCTTTTTTGCGCTTCGGCCTCACTGAGAATAGCCTCTCCTAAGTGGTTTAGGTTAAGTCTAATATGCTCTTTTTTACGCTCCTGCAAATGGCGCTTTAATAAATCAGGTTCTCCCGGCAAGATGACCCTACTTGTCTCTTTGCGTAAGCTATTCATGGCGATCGGAATCAGCCATGATGCGATGCGAACACCCAACATTTTGAAGATCTTCAGCTGCAATCTACGGAGCCATGGCAAGTATTTGGGCACGCCGAATTTGCCCAGCAAATGGATCATTTGATCTGCGATACGGTAGTGTTTTTGACTCCGAAAACACTCGTCTGTCATTGCTGTTGTGAACGACTTGCCAACCGGATCTTGCATCAATCTGGCCAGTTGCGCTTGCACCTTTTTTTCATAAGGCGTCATGATCTTGTTGGCTTCCTTGATCATGAGAGCTGCTAGGTCGATAGCAAGGCGTCTGCGTTCTGGGATCGATTGTGGTCTACCGCGCACAGAGTCAAGAATGTCGGAAGCTTCATCAATGTAGGACATGAATCTGTTGTATACCATAGAGAAGCTCTTTGCACAAAAAGTTTTTCTGCATACTATCTTAGCAAGATGCGGCCATGGTTTTTAATTTTTTTTGCAGCTCTTGCCCTGGAAGCAAACGTCTTTTTAGGCGTCGATCGATTCTTCAGCGAATATTTGGATGACCTGCGCGGCAAGCGGGTAGGTTTGATCATTAATCACACAAGTGTCAACCGCGATCTCGTTTCAACATACGATCTTTTCGTAACAAAGGCGCCTGATGTGACAATCCAAGCGCTGTTTGCTCCAGAACACGGCCATCGTGGCGTCCATTATGCAGGGGAAACAGTGGCCGGCAGTTCAGCACCGAATCTCGTTATTCACTCGCTGCACGGCAAAACGAGAAGACCAACGCCCGACATGCTGAAAAATCTCGACTGTTTGATCTACGATATTCAGTGTACAGGCGTTCGGGCATATACGTACCCAACGACTCTTTTTTATGCGATGGAAGAAGCTGCCAAAGCAGGGATTGAAGTTATCGTCTTCGACCGGCCCAATCCGATCAATGGCATGACAATTGACGGTCCGATGCTCGAAGATGCGTGGCGCTCGTTCATCGGCTACATCAATGTCCCCTATTGCCACGGGATGACCATTGGTGAGCTTGCCCTGTTTTTCAACAGTGAATACAACATTGGCTGCAAGCTCCGCATTATTCCGATGGAAGGGTGGCGCCGTTCGATGAGCTATCGAGATACAGGACTCGCCTGGATCCCACCAAGCCCCAACGTACCTGAACCAGATACCCCCCTGTTTTGCCCCATGACGGGACTACTCGGTGAACTGCACCTTACCAACATCGGAATCGGTTTCACGCTCCCTTTCAAAATTGTGGGAGCACCTTGGATTTCGGCAACCGAATTTGCGCAAAAACTCAATGGG
>JBDKJI010000012.1:0-2911 GCA_039796655.1 Chlamydiota bacterium
CGCAATCGAGAGAGCCTAGCTCAGGCAATGAATGGGGTTGATTGGGTTTTTCATTTGGCTGCGCTGGCTGATATCGTGCCGTCAATGGAAAAACCGCGCGATTATTTTGAAGTGAACGTCGATGGTACTTTCAATGTCCTTGAAGCGGCTAAAAAGCAGGGAGTGAGTCGTTTTATTTATGCCGCCTCTTCTTCTTGCTACGGCATTCCCTCTGTTTATCCCACCCCCGAAACGGCAGCGATACAACCCCAATATCCTTACGCGTTGACAAAGTATCTTGGTGAGCAGCTAGTAATGCACTGGGCTCAAGTTTACCGCCTCCCCGCTGTCTCCCTTCGGTTTTTTAACGTGTACGGACCTAGATCGCGGACGACAGGTGTTTACGGGGCTGTATTCGGTGTTTTTTTAGCTCAAAAACTGCACAACCGCCCTTTCACTGTGGTTGGTGACGGAGAGCAAACGAGAGACTTCACATTTGTCAGCGATATTGTCGATGCTATTTTGACCGCTGTAAAATCGAACGTCATGAACGAAATTATGAATGTGGGTAGCTCTGGCCACTATAGTGTAAATCGCCTGGTGGAACTCTTGGGTGGGGCTATTACTTATATCCCCAAACGACCCGGAGAGCCTGGTTGCACGTTTGCGGATGTATCTAAGATACAAAGGCTTATGAAATGGCGCGCCAAAACTTCTTTTGAAACAGGGGTAGCAAAAATGGTGGCGTGCATTGATGATTTTCGCGATGCGCCCCTTTGGGAGCCTAAATCGATTGAGCAGGCAACCAAGACGTGGTTTCAGTATCTCACGAAGGAGCATGCTTAATGTTTCAACAGAGATTTGGGGAGTTGGAAGCGGCGGTGTGTGCTTGCGAGTATACAGTGCATCAAGAAACCGTGTCTGAAGAAGCGATGTACGGGCGTGTGAGAGATCTGCTTACGCAATCGGGCTCTATTTATGTGATAGGCAATGGCGGTAGTGCTGGGATCGCTTCGCATTTTTCCAACGATTTAATGAAAGCGCTCAAGATACCATCACATACGTTGTATGATTCAAATTTGTTGACGTGTCTTGCCAATGACTATGGGTATGCAGAAGTATTTAGTTATCCTCTCGATATTTTGCTAAAACCAGGTGATGTGTTGGTTGCTATCAGTAGTTCTGGTAAGTCGACAAATATCGTCAAAGCAGCGCAGATTGCAAAGGATCGCGGAGCCTCTGTGATTGCCCTCACAGGGTTTTCTCACGATAATCCTCTACGCAAATTGGGTAGTTTAAGTTTTTGGATTGATCGATCTGATTATGGGATTGTTGAAACTGCACATTTTTTCTTGCTTCACACAATTGTGGATGTCATGCAACGAGACGCGCGTCGAACGAGGGAGTATGCTGAACACACTGTTTGATCCCAAAATTAAGACGTTTGACGAGCTTTTGGAAATTCTCGACGTCTGTCGAATTCGAGATCATAAAATTGTTCAATGTCATGGGGTGTTTGATCTTTTGCATCCTGGTCACATCCGTCATTTCAAAGAAGCAAAAGCTCTTGGCCATGTGCTAGTGGTCTCTGTGACTCCCGATCGATTTGTCAATAAAGGACCAGGTCGTCCGGTGTTTACTGAGAGCTTGAGGCTCGAATCAATCGCAGCATTGGCGGATGTCGACTATGTCGTCTTGAATGATGCGCCGGATGCAATATCGGCGATTTTGAAAGTGCGGCCGTCTTACTATGTGAAAGGGATCGAATATAAAGACCACGGTGCTGATGTGACGGGCAAAATTAGCGCGGAAGCAAAGGCCGTGGAGGCAGGCGGTGGGGAGATTTACTACACTGATGACATTGTGTTTAGTTCCTCCTCGTTATTGAACAAGTATTTTGATTCAATGCCGCCTATTGTCAGCGCATTCATGGGGCGTCTTCGAGAGACGTATACAGGCGAGATGGTGGTGCAAAGCATTCACGCTTTGAACAAACTAAAAGTGCTGGTTGTCGGTGACGCTATCATCGATGAATACCAATATGTAGAACCCATGGGGCAAAGCGGCAAGGGATTGCACATGGTCGCTCGATGTAAAGAAAAAGATCATTTTCTGGGCGGGTCTTTGATTGTCGCAAACCATGTGGCGCAGTTTGCTGGTGAGGTGACACTACTCACGGCAATTGGAAAGCATTGTCCTTATCGCTCGTTTATTCAAGATGCGTTGGACCCAAAGATACAGACCCAGTTTATATTGCACGACAATGCACAGACTCTAACCAAAAAAAGATACGTGCTTCAAGACGGCAAGGCGATCACCAAACTATTTGAGACGTACATAGGATGTGAAGAAAGAGTCCGAGTCGATCAGTTAGAGGCAATGGTGACTTTCTTGGATCACTTGAGCTCTGATTACGACCTTGTTTTAGTTTGTGACTTTGGTAATGGTTTTTTGCAAGAGCCTGTGATTTCGGCGCTCGGTGATTTGCCCCATTTCATGGCTTTGAACACGCAGATCAATAGCGGGAATCGAGGGTATAATGTTGTCACGAATTACCGGAAGGCCGATTATATCTCGCTGAACGAACCTGAACTACGCTTGGCTGCACATGACCGAACAAGTTCAGTGGCTGATTTGGCAGACGATATGGCTTCTTTAATGCAATGTCGAACAATCTCAGTCACACGTGGCGTGCAGGGCGTGCTTGTTGCAGCAGTAGATCGGCAACCGATCGAAATCCCCGCTTTTTCAACCACGAGCGTTGATCGTGTCGGAGCGGGTGATAGTTACCTTGCTTTGTCGTCGCTGTGCATGGCCGCTGGTTACGAACCTCTGCTGTCTGGGTTTATCGGATCGGTGGCTGCTGCAATGAGCGTTCAGACAGTTGGCAATCAGGAAGCAATTCAGAAGACAGCCCTGTTGAAATACATCA
>JBDKJI010000013.1:0-2611 GCA_039796655.1 Chlamydiota bacterium
GCACGGAGGTCGCGATCGCCAAAAGAGAGATCCACCAAATCAATAGCTCCATCGACTCAGTTTTGGCAAGGCTGCCAAGACCTGCAATCAGCGTCCCCACATCGGCAGTGCCGTCGACCATCTGTTGATAAAGAGCAGGTTGGTCGTGGTGCACCACGCCGAGAACGCCCGAGGTCCAAAATACGTAGACAAGGGCAGGAATCAAACTGCCCCAAAAAAAGACCTGTTTGAGAAGAGGTCCATTTTTGTCGCAATAGTTGGTCAGCGTATGGAAGATCACCTGGAAGCCAAACGATGTAAAGACAACGGGAATGATCGCAAGCCATGCAGCAGGATCGCTTGCGCGCGCACCGAAAAGCGGGAGCGAGGTCCAATGGAGCGAACCGATGAGACCGACGATCAGACAGGCGACGATGCCGATGAGGCCGATGAAGAGAGCGCGGTTGAGGTAATCGATGACGCGGATCGATAGGAGTAGCAAAAGCAGCGCCCCGGCAGCATAGCCAAAAGCGACTGCCTGAAACGACAAATCGATACCGAGTTTCGCAGAGCATAACTTCTGCACAACAGAGGCGCCGCCATAGATAAACACGGCAAGCAGCGCATAGGATAATAGCTTGAGGCTCATCATCCCCGTGTACTCGGCCCTTTTACCCGAAAAACGGCGACCGAGCTCGGCAAGAGAGAGCCCTTCGCTCGCTTGTAAGTTCAGCTCGAGATGAACAAGCGATGTGTAGTACGTAATGAACCAAATCACTGCCATGAGCATAAGGCTCGGAATCAGTCCTAGTTTGGCAAGGACCATCGGCAGCGCAATCATCCCGCTACCGATGCAAGTGCCTGCGACAAGGAAGATCCCACCTAATTTTTTATTCATAATGCAATCCCTCTTAAGTGAGCGATCCAATTACGGATCGTCAGTTTTTCATTGTTGCGCACGACGCACGACTCAGGAAATAGTGCTGAGTCAACCTTGTTTTCTGCAACAAGTTGTTTGACGATGTCTTTCAATCGAATCCATCTTTGGAAAAATGCCTTTGGTACAACATCTTGTTCCCCAGCTCCCATCAACCATGAGCGCTCGCATGCATAACCAGTATAAGGGCAGCCGTCGTGGACCTGAATCGAACTACCTTTAAAAGGCTGCTTTAATCCCGCAAACGTGTAAAGATACTGCATCGAAAGGTCCGGACACACAGCCGCAGCCCAACGATCGAACTTTAACTCGTCCCAATGCGCTAAAGCCTCTGGCACGGTACTGCCTTGCAGTTCGCGCTCTGAATCGCCATGGATCCACCCCACCTTGACACCAACACCCATTTGGACCTGCATAAATAGGGTGATTGCCGTTTGCGTTACTAGGTACTGTGCATGTTCAGGATCTTGCCGCAATTGCTCTTGGATCAGTGGTAAGGATCGCACTCTTTGCTCTATTTCTAAAAACGGCGCTTGCTCTACCAACTCTGAGGCCAATACGATCTCTGCACGCTCTTGGAGCAACCTCATCAAAGCGCTTAAATGCTCCTGATATACTGTGACGATGCGAGCCACTTGTTCTGGATCTGCACCCTCTTGGATAGCCATGCTATCGGCAAGAAGGATAACGACCCGCGCTTGTTGCCCTGTGGCATCGATGGCTCTTCGAGCCATCGATGCGCTCAACAACATCGCAAAGACATCGACAGGAAGTCCTTCAGTGAGTCCCTTGCCCTTCGACCAAAACCCAATACCCAAATAAATATTAGGCCGCTCTAAGCAAGCCACATCCAGTTGCGCACCATTATATGTAATCGCTTCAATCATGACACAAGTCCTTTCATAACCGCGATGAACTGGTCATTTGTCTCAACTGATTGGGGAGCAATCCGGATGTACTCAGATAGCCCGGGATAGATGGAACAATTGACAACGGCCACTTTCTCTTGAGCAAGCTTGCTGCACAGCGAGTCGGCAGAGCCCCAGCAGGGAGGCACCTTCGCAATAAATGTGTGTCCCTCTGACGCAACCACTCCGAAGCCGAAATCGGCCATCGACTCCATAAGGCGCTGTTTTTCCCGGAGCATGTACGAGACGGATTCTCGTAGATGTTCGACATCGTCCAGCGCAGCGAGCGCCGCCACTTGAGAAAGCGTGCTCACCCGGAAGTTACGCGTGTTCTCTTTGAATCGCCGTATCACCTCAGGCGCCGCCACAGCATAGCCAACGCGCAATCCGGCAAGGCCGTGCGCTTTAGAAAACGAACGGACGACAACCAAATTGGACGGCATAGAGGAGCTGATCAACGTTTGCCCAATGAAATCGGCGTTTGCCTCCGAGACGCAGACAGGTATCGGCGCCACCTGAGTGGTAAACTCGAGCAGTTGCTCTAGGTTGATCCACAAGCCGGTGGGGTTATTCGGATTGCAAAGATGAACGCATGCCGTTGTCGTAGGACAGCAAGCCTGAAGCATTGCGTCAAGATCGATTGCCTGCGTGTTTGCCTCCAGTAAAATGCCATCGACAACACCCCCTAACGAGTGGACAGCAGACACTGACTCGGGGAAGTTGCCGGTGGGGATCACGACCCGCTTTTTTTCAATGAGATAGAGTTTTAAAAAACTTTCTAATAGTT
>JBDKJI010000014.1:0-6092 GCA_039796655.1 Chlamydiota bacterium
CGTTTGTAACACAACACAATATCCCCTTGCGACGCGAAGCGCAAATAGATGCAGCGGGTACCGCCATCCCAGACACCGAAGATCCAAACGGCCAGCACAGATATGTAGCCATCGTGGCACAAACAGCAACGGCTACGATCGAAGAGCTAGAAGAACCCAAACGCAGAGCACTCATTCTGCAGTATCGCCCACAGACAGTATTGGATGGTCTCGCACCTGAACAAATCAAAGCACTACATCAAGACTGTCTCGTGTTACATACAAGAGTATTGCGTATAGAGCAGACGCTCAAACAATTGGTCACCAAGGCAAAACTGCCTGAAGACACTCAGGATTTTTACAACATCAGCCTGATGTGCCACGAAGGCTCGATCATCCTGCAACCTGCTGATGATAGCGTGCGTAACGTCGGTCTCGGCTACACCTTTTACCTCCTTCTGCGCCAAGCAAAAATTCTCCAAGAGACTGCAAAATGGAACGGCGAGTTAGCCTTTACTCTGACCGAAGCTGACTTACTAAAGCTTGAACAATCCCTTGCGACGGTCACTAAATGGTCACGTGACTTTGATATAGCAATGGCCGACGCACTGACAGCTGGCAACCCTGATGGAGCAGCTCCAGAGTCAAGCTACGCTAGAACTGCTTGGAAACAGGCAAATGAAGTTTGGAATTCCTGTGCGAATTTCACAACACTCAATGGTCGTAATCAGTTTAATAAATTATTAGGCGGAGCGCCCGTCCTAATGCTCACCGACATGTGTATCGACCTGAGAGCCCATCCTGACGAAGCTCGTCTCAAACGAGCCATCGAAGTACTCTACGCCACACCCGCTAAACCGCTTAAATCGACAGACGGTAAATCGAAAAGATGTGTGATTGGAACATCGTTTTCCCTCATTGGGCCAGCACAGCTCAAGCAGGTAGTTCTCCACTTAAATCGTTTTATCGAGTACAAAAAGTTCATTTGTGCCCTCACAGGAAAAGCCCTAATCAGCGAGGCAGAGTTCGCAGTACAGCATGATCCGGCTCGATACAGAGTGACTCTCGGTGGCGACAAAGTAGAAACAGCTGTCGTCAAAAAAATGCTCTGCGAAAAAGCCGATCGCACCATCGGCGCATTAGGAAAGGACTTTCGTGGCAACATCCAAAATGTGCATGCTGCGATCCAGCGAACTGTCCCGACGCCCTTTGATCCCGCCTTTGCTCACCTCATTGCTGGAACAGACGAATCACAAGCTTTGCCCACGCATGAGAAAGAGATCATGGGCCGCCTTGCTGGAGCCAACCTTTCTGCTGTATACGATGCTTATGATAAAGCGATCTGCCAAGAGATGGATGATTGGACAATCGTCGCATTCCCCACCATCACACCCGATTTCACTCCTACCGAGGCAGACATCACACGTCTCTATCGCGACAGCGGCCCAGCCGCAAGAAAACATTACTACGCCCTACAAGCCGGTCTCACCGAAGATTTCAGAGACGTGGGAGCTCTCTTCAGGTCACTTAAAGAATGTGATGCCGTTCGAGCTATAGCGCAAAACAACCCCCGTGTCTTGGCCGATATTGATGTGCTCTCTAATGCTCTAGAAACAAGAATTCGAGACAAGTATCCAGGTAATCCGGAACGAGGCTGGCCTTCTTCAAGAGAGCAAATGAGAGAAACAATCCGATTATTGGAAATGGCGGTTGCTACAGTCGTATACCAAGTTCGATCGCGCGTAGAACAGACATCCGTCGAATACGCCATGACGCAACTACAAATGCTGGCAGACGGTATCCATGAGCTCATCGGTGGATGCGATCAAGGCCTCAATGGCAGACTCTATTCATTTAGCGCCGCACTCACAAGTACCCGCTTTGCGGATTTAAAAAGGAATGCTCTACAGCATGCACGAGATAAAGTAGATCTGATCCGCATCCGTATATGCGGAGCCGAGTCCGCAGACGGAGTGTCTGATGCCCTGGATGTGCAAAGGGTATTAAATATTCAACCCCCACATGTAGATAACGGCGCTCGAAGAGCGAATGCTCTGCAACTCGACGGACCCAGAATAAGAAAGGAATTTTTGAAGGAGTACACCGTTTCTCAGCTCATAGATTTCGCAAAACTTTTCCTTAACAACGAATTCTGGCTTTTGACACAAGAAGCTCAGACCGAAGAAAATGACGCGCGGATCTACGCTTTTCTTGAAGAAATTGGCCTCAGTTCTGATCATGCAGAGTTGGACAGACGATTTCGCGTCCGAGGAGATCGAGCACAACCGTTTCAATACGCGCTCATTGAAGCTGTGATTCCTGAACAACTCCCGATCTATCTATATAGACAAGGGTTGATAACCACGAGCCAAACCAAAGCAACTGCCACCCATGCAGCATATTGGAACGGTCGAGAAAATAAGCGTGAAACAGTCGAGATACAAGCAGCTCAACCACAGCATCGCGTTTGGCATCAACCACTGGCAGCGGCCCAGCCCGCGCACCACCACCGCGACTATGACCACGAAGCGCTCAATGCCCACTATGGCTATTATCCACAGGCAGCTCCCGTCGCCTACGGTGGGTAAGTTTTGTATGCCACTGTCTGATGACTACGCCCAAAGACGACAGCTCCAAAAACGTCTAGCCGAACAAAGCGACCAATGGGCAGGGATCCCAGAGCCCCTGCTCGACTGGATTTGGAATGAAAAGCAGAGACTCGTTCTACTGCCAGCCACACGGATGGTCGTGGACGAACAGGGCCAGCCTGAGGGTGGCTACACCTACTCCCTAGATCACACCGTAGATGCTTATTACCCAGGACATCTCGATCTTTTCTCGCTAAAAGGTTATTGGATTCCCGTTGAGCGTGGGACCTTACTACAACTGGATGACACTGCAGACTCACCTCTGCTCCGAGACGGCCCTGAAGGCAAAGAAATTTTATTTCTCGTTCATCCCAAATCAGAGCGCTTGTTCCAAGATGTCATCAGGGAATACGCCGATTGCTCCGTTGCAGTAACGGCTCTTGCCTTAAGTTCCTTTCGCACTCTGCTCGTGCGACTACCCTGCGGCACCTTTGTCATGGCAAAGGTATCGCTGGATGACACGGTATCGGGAAAACTCCGCCACGTCACCACAAAAGAGTGTGGCTGCAGCGTCGGAATGACCTGGCTCATGCGCCAAAAAGCGCCTATTGCATTCCTAGAAGATTCGATTGCATTCATCCCCTCATGTGGCATCGATGCGGGCATGATCATCCGCTCGATCCCCAAAATGGTATTGGAACCTATGTCTCAGGGCATTCATATGATCCCATTTTTTGCCTTGTTTGCAAAGCGTAACCGTTCCCTGCTCGATGCATTGATCGCCACATCTAGTTTGACCCCCACAGAATGGATCCGCATACAGCTGCTAGAACCCCTCGCCGAGATCTTCGCAAGCTGCATCTTTGACCACAACATCTCGATTGAAGCGCATGCCCAAAACTTACTTCTCGTGGTGGACACAAACCTTGTTTCGATCAATTTTATCTACCGCGATATGGGGGGCGTCAACGGAAAACTGACAAGAGATGAGCTGAAAGCAATGCCCGCTCAGTTACAAAACCTCGATTATTACTATCTAGACACCCACGAACAAGATACCGCCCGCGCTCTTGAATTTTTTGCGACATCCATTTTGTTCAACCTCACCAAAACTCTCTTTAAATCAGATACATATGACAAGATAGATCCACCTTTGGCCGCATGGAAACAAGAGATGATCAAAGGAGGCTTTGCTGGTAACTGGACCGTTCTCGGAGAATCGTCCGACCATCACGAAGAGCAGCTGACACCCACCACATTCCAGCGCTATGGATATGTCGAACGAATGTTTGCTTTAGAGTTCCTTGCCGCCATGCGACGGCGGGGTATATTTCGCCATCTCGCAGGTAGCCAAGAAGAAGTCGCATACCGCCATTTCGAAGAGCAAATTGACATCGATACCAGAGAATGGTTTTTTAACCTCATCATGCAAGTCTACCCCTACCATCTGTCGCGAAAAGAGGCCCTCAATCAGATCGTATCGACTCAACAATGCATCGAAGAATGTCTCACCAAAGCAAATGCATCGCTACGCCCCATGACAGCGCAGTCCCCCGACTTATTTGAAAAGAGAATACAGCAGATTGAAAATATCATTGAACTTGGATACTCTGCATTTTGGTCAAACCAAGACCCTTACGCCAACGCTTGGGAAATACAGCTATATAACCGCCTGCGCCACACCCACCTCACCTTCGAAGAACCTCACGCGCTCTACCCTCACGCACCGATTGCTCAAGGACCTTTTTTATACGGCGCCACCACAGAAGCGCTCCGATCAGGGCAGATCTTTTTGCGCGGCATGACCGAAGATTGCCCGGCCATAGAGTTTTGTGTGGATTCAAGCCTTGAAGAACTCAAAAAACGGCATGCGACATGGATTCGATCAATCATTGCCGATCCCCTTACATCCTATCATCAGTTTCGGGCCCGGCTCGAGCTGCATGGAGTTGAAGCGCCGTTTCCCGAATTTGCCGACGTCATCGACGCTTTGATTCTCTCTTTGCAAGACCCAGAATTAATCAGTGACACCGCATCCTACCCTCTTTTCACCTCAATCCGACACAACACTCTTGCCGAGCTGTGGTATATCAAACAAAAGAACTATCCCTACCTTTCACTGATCTATGCCATTGAATGCGCGTTAGTGTGCCTCGACGCCTACGCCCGCGGCAAATCGAGAGATGAAGCCCCTCCCGAACTTTTCCACAGCACACAATACCAGTACTACAGCGCGTATCTCAAAAGCGAACTCCCTTCCCACTTCATCCTCCCAACAATCCATAATCTCGGAGCCACCGATCTGTTGAAAGTCCGAGGCGTTCCCATCGGCTTTCTTGGTGTCAACGTCGAAGAAGTCTGGGTCGACGGCTTTTTACAAACACCCTACGAATTCTGGTGTCACGACGTCAACCATACCCGACGTATGTGGCAGTTTTTCAAACTCCAAATGCAAAAACGCTCGTTGACGCTCGATGATGCAGTCGTCCAAGCACATCAGTTCGTATCAAAAGAACTCGTGCCGCTTGTCGCCATCGACAAGTGCGATTCTTTTGAAGTGTTAAATCAGAAGCGAATGATTAAAATCATTCTATTCGAGCTTTTACACGAAGACGCTTACGCGCCCGATCGAGAAGTGATCGGGGAAGCGCTCATGGCACCTTTAGGCAGTCCTACAGCTGTCCAAACCATCCACCGCTATCACGTCGAATATACTGTTGAAAAAGCAGCGATCAAATTAGCTTTGATTCATTGGAAACTCGTTGCCGATTTCTTCGATCAAATCGACGACAGAAACGATGCGATCCTCGCCAAAGAATGCCGCTCCGAAGATCACGTGTGGCGCGCCGCTTGCTGCCTCATCTCTCACCTCAGAATAGAGGACATCGTCAATCACAATACTATCTTCAACTATATCTATGCTGAGAGGCAATATACCCCTTCCACCTGAAGTGCACCCAAAAGGGCTTCAATTGAAAGCTCTCTCGGGTTAATAAGTCATAAAGTCCCCGCAAAGCGGGGAACTTGATAGGTTAGGAGCAGCCCCGAGGGCTGCCATATCGCGCCCGAGCCCGCGTGCGTGCCCGCCGCCCGGTCTTGGGGCAGCGAGGGCTCCTCTTTAGCGAAAAACATTCCCTCTCACTTATCTTTAGGCTCGGGCACGCACGCGGGCTCGGGCTCGGGCACGAAACACTGAATCCGAGGGCCAAGCCTTGAGAGTCCACTAGTCAAACTAGTGGTTTACCTGTCTGCAATTATATTACCACCCGCGAACAAGGTTCGCGGATGGTTTAGATATTAACTCCGAGTTCTTTTTGGGTGTACCTCAGGTGGAAGCGGTATATACCCCTTCCACCTGAAGTGCACCCAAAAGGGCTTCAATATCTATGGCTAACAGACAGTATACCGTTCGTGATTGAAAAATTGGTTTCGGGCGACATCGGCTTTGCTTTCAATTCTTCAATCCCTCTCGGTATAACGTAAAAATCTTGCTAATATTTCTGCCAAATGGCTAGAATTCCGCCC
>JBDKJI010000015.1:0-2639 GCA_039796655.1 Chlamydiota bacterium
TCGCAGCGAAGCATCGTACCGCAAGCTCATACGGTTTGTCGAAGATCGACCTGGCCACGACTATCGCTACAGCATCGACAGCTCTAAAATCCAAGCAGAGCTAGGATGGACGCCCAAGGTCAATTTTGAAGAAGGATTACAGCGCACCGTCGATTGGTGTGTTAAGCAGGCAGCCATTCTCAGAACAAGTCTTTAGGCAATTGCTTCTAAACAGCACTTCGATTTAAAATTGCCGCGTTGATTTTTGTCGATAACATGGGTGGGTTTTCGTGGCGGGTGTTTTGCAAGGAGCTGTGTGCGTTGGAGCGAGTTTGATTTGTGGTGCCGAAGGATATCGGAAGAGCGGGTCTCAACACCAAGTCGAACATCGGGGAACTCCATGGAGGATCGGAACAGCTGGGATTGTTACGGTGGCTGTGGTAGGTGGCGTCGCAATATGTTGTTGTTGTCTAGTTTCGCCGCTATCTGGAATGGTGGCGCGTCGGGTACAGTCGGTTGCTTGGCTTGCTCTTCAAAACGTGACTCGAGGTGTTTCTGATTTAGCACGCCAAGTGAGAGGTGTGTTACATGGCGGATACACACAAACTGTATGACTCTATACCGCTCGTGATTGAAAAATTGGTTCCCTAGCGGCGTCGGCTTTGCCTCAGATTTTTCGTCTTCATTCGCGGCATGCTCTAGAGCATGGCTGCTCACTCCAGACTGAAAAATTGAAGCAGCCTCCTTGCCCGGAACCAACTTTTCAACCCCTCGCGGTATACACTCCTTTTCCCTGAAGCTGGAACCGCTATATTCCGAGATCCTGCAATAGGCGATCCGCAGTGAATTCGACTTCCTCGGTCACCTTGTGCCAGGGGTCGTAGTCGTATTGGAAATAGACCTGCCCTGCGAAGGCCAAGACATCTTGTTGAATTTTTTCTTCAAAATAGAGCGAGCGGTGCTTGAGATCGTCGATCAGCACCTCGGCCAGAGGGCGATGTCCTCGATGGAGACACTCGACGATTTCAGCCACGTCTTGTGCCATTTCAAGCTTGGAACGCATGGGTAATTCTTCATTGTGGCTTTTGTCTTTCATAATCATATTATACACGAAATTTTAATTAGTAACTGTTAATTACGCTTCTAATTGATTTGTAATTGTTTGCAAAATTGACATATACAAGGTGAATTGAGTACACTCTCATTTGTTTTTATGGCGACAGATACATTTTCCCGAGCCCCCTATCAGTACGGTTTTGTCACACCTATCGAGACGGAGGTATTTCCTCCAGGTCTGAACGAGGATGTCGTCAAAGCGATTTCGGCTAAGAAAAATGAGCCGCCGTTTCTTTTGGACTTCCGACTCAAGGCGTATCGTAAGTGGTTGACAATGAAGGAGCCTCAGTGGGGGCAGCTCAAGTATGGCCCGATTGATTACCAGGCGATCTCGTACTATGCGGCGCCAAAAGTCAAGCCTCAACTCGATAGCCTTGATCAGGTCGATCCAGAGCTGCTCAAGACGCTGGAACGTCTCGGGATTCCGGTCGAGGAGCAAAAGCGCGTTGCCAATGTGGCTGTTGACGTCGTATTTGATTCTGTGTCGATTGGGACGACGTTTCGAAAACGCCTCGATGAGGCGGGTGTGGTGCTCTGCCCCATCTCAGAGGCGGTGCATAAATACCCAGAGCTGATTGAGCGCTATTTAAGTTCCGTCGTCCCCATCGGGGACAATTTCTTTGCAGCGCTCAATTCGGCCGTTTTTTCTGACGGATCGTTTGTGTATGTACCGAAAGGGGTGAAGGCGCCGATGGAGCTATCGACCTATTTTCGGATCAATGAAAAGCAGACAGGGCAATTTGAAAGGACTCTGATCATTGCGGAAGAAGGGTCGAGCGTCAGTTACTTAGAAGGATGCACCGCCCCGGCGTATGACAACAACCAACTCCATGCGGCCGTTGTTGAACTGATCGCGCATGCAAGAGCTGAGATCAAATATGCGACGGTGCAAAACTGGTACGCGGGCGATCCGAAGACGGGGCAAGGCGGCATCTATAATTTTGTGACGAAGCGGGGTTTATGCCTAGGCAACCACGCGAAGATTTCGTGGACGCAAGTGGAAGCGGGCGCCGCGATTACGTGGAAATACCCGAGCTGTATCTTGCGCGGCGACCATTCGGTCGGCGAGTTTTATTCGGTCGCCCTTACAAACGGCCACATGCAAGCCGATACGGGGACAAAAATGATCCACGTGGGCAAGCACACCCGTTCAACGATTGTGTCGAAAGGGATTTCTGCCGATGTTTCGTCGAACACCTACCGCGGCCTTGTGAAGATGACGAAGAAGGCGGATAAGGCGCGCAATTACACGCAGTGCGATTCGATGCTGGTCGGCACCTTGTCATCGGCCAACACGTTTCCGACGATTGCGGTGGATAACGACACTGCCTCTGTCGAGCACGAAGCGTCGACGTCGCGGATGAATGAAGAACAAATTTTCTACCTGCAGTCGCGAGGTCTGTCGAAAGAAGAGGCGATTCGGCTGATTGTCAATGGATTTTGCAAAGAGGTAATCCGCGCTTTGCCCCTTGAGTTTGCCGCGGAGGCACAACAATTACTCGCCCTTAAATTGGAGCATTCAGTTGGATAAAGGACTTGTATTA
>JBDKJI010000016.1:0-2813 GCA_039796655.1 Chlamydiota bacterium
TGCCCATCCGCCGACAAGGTCGATCGGATAGTGCACGCCAAGATAGATACGGGAAAAGCTGATCAAGGCAACGTAGACAAATGCCGCAAGCCAGGCCCCTTTTGTCCGGAAGCGCGTTAGAAACAGCGCCGCGAGCAAGATCGATCCTTGCGCCCCTCCGCTTGGAAATCCAAACGATTTCAGGTGATACATCCCAAGGCCTGGGCAATCTGTCGATGGACGAGGCATCTCAAAGAAGTGTTTGAGACATGTGTTGAGCATCGCATTGATTGTGCATAGATAAAAGAGGCGAATGCCCCACTTAGATGAAACAGCGATCCACAGCACTCCAATCAGTAAGAAATAATAGTAGGGCGTGTCAAACCAATTGAGGAAACGGAAAAAGTGGTCAAGCGTCTCATGTCGAACGGCGGCGATCGACTGAACGATTTCTAACTGTTCTCGGTGGAGAGGGATTGTCGCCATGTTGGCGGCTGATTCTAGCACGAAGGCGACAAATGAGGCAATCACCTATCTGATGCTTTCGAGCAGGGCAATATTGTCTTGCAAAGAGCACGATTTGCAAATGAAGCCGATTCCATCGCGTTTTTGGGAAAAGGCGTTTCAAATCGGTCTCAACCGCACGCACTGTCTTGCCTTGAGACAAACCCCATCGATGTGCCGAGCGAAAGATGTGGGTGTCGACAGGAAACGTCGGGATACCGAACGCTTGCGCTTGGACAACAGAAGCTGTTTTGCGTCCGACACCCGGAAGGCGCTCGAGCGCCTTGCGTGTTTTTGGGACACGCCCCTTCGTCCGTTGCACAAGCTCTTGTGATAGGCGATGGATCGCTTGCGCCTTTTGCTTGGCAAGGCCACAGCGAGCAATGAGCTTTGCAATTGTCTCAACGCTTAAAGAGGCCATTTGCTGAGCGGTGTGCGCCTGTTCAAAGAGTGCAGGCGTTACCTGATTGACCCTCGCGTCAGTGCACTGCGCTGACAACACAACGGCAATCAGCAGCGTGAATGGATCAGAGTGGCAAAGGGGGATTTGTGGGTCAGGGATGTAGATGTCGAGTACGTTCGCAATCGTCTCAGCCCAGCGCATTTTACTTCCCGACACAAAACTGGCTGAAAATTTCGGTCAAAATATCTTCTGTCACGTCAGTGCCAATGATCGTGCCCAGCTCGATCAACGCTCGCCTTAAATCCGACGCGATAAATTCGGGCGAGACGCCTGATTGCAGATGGGCAATGGCTTGGCGGCAGTGGACGACCGCCTGGACAAGCGCTCGAAAGTGTCGCACCCGCGTGATGATGAGCTCTTCTTTTGACGGCGCCATCCCTCGATGGATCCAATCGACGATCGTCTTTTCTAGCTGATCGAGCCCCAGTCCTTCTTTGGCAGAAATAGCAACTGTGTTGGGCCAATCGGCCAATACGGAGGGGGCAGCCACATCGATCTTGTTCCAGACGACGATGGTCTTATCTCTATCTGCCGCACTGAGCAGCGACCGATCTTCTGCCTCTAAAAGTCGACTCGCATCGAGCAAAAGGAGCACAAGGTCGGCCTTTTGCATCGCTAGGCGCGAGCGAGAGATCCCTTCTTGTTCAATGACTTCATCGGTCTCCCGAATGCCAGCAGTGTCGATGAGTTGAAGTGACAGTTGCCCCATCTGCAACGGTTCTTGCAATAAATCGCGCGTCGTCCCCGGAATGTTGGTGACAATCGCCCGGTTGAATCCGAGAAAAGCGTTCATCAAGGAGGACTTCCCTACATTGGGAGCCCCTGCAAGGCATAAAGTCACTCCCTCATGCAACACGCGCCCGTTATGGAAGGTCTCTGCTAGGCGCTCCATGCTTTGCGTCGTTGCCAAGAGGCGCTCAACGATCTCTTCGCGGGAGGCAAACTCAAGCCCTTCTTCGGGGAAATCAACCCACGCCTCAATGAGCGCCGCCACCTGTGTGAGCCCTTCCTGGAAGAGGGCAATTTTTTTTGAGAGGGCTCCCTCAAGGTGCTGTTCGGCCGCATGGAGAGCTAGTTCACTTTTGGCCCCGATGAGCTGCTGGATCGACTCTGCCTGTGCGAGGTCGATTTTGCCATTGCGAAAGGCCCGTAAAGAAAATTCTCCGGGAAGTGCGGCTCTAGCCCCCACTTCTATGACCCGCTCCAACACAGCGCGCGTTACAAAACTGCCGCCATGACAAGATATTTCTACAGTGTCTTCGCCAGTAAAGCTGTGAGGGCCTCTCATCAAGAGCACAAGGACTGAATCAAGGACTCTCCCATCAGCACTCCGGATTGTTCCAAGCGTTGCCGTATGAGAAGGTCGGTCCCCAAGCGCCTTCGAAAAGCACGCAGAGACAATGCCAATAGCCCCCTTACCAGAGACACGGATCAGAGAAACAGCCCCCTCACCCGGGGGGGTAATGATCGCGGCAATCGGATCGTTAGAGGAAAGGTACATGGCGGAAGATTATATAGCAGTTCCACCTGAATGGCACCCAAAAAGACTTCAACTGAACGCTATCGCGGTTAAATTGTCTAAGAGGGGGGGTACGTATTATCTCGACTTTGTACATTTTTCGGATGCGAGTTTTGTAAGATTTTGACCTGCAATGGGTTACTGATGTCTGCAATCGGCTTGAACAAGCCATTGCAGACATCAGTAACCCATTGCAGGTCAAAAGATTGTGAAAATTGCACAGAAAAATGTACAAAGTCGAGATTATCTAATACCACCCCCTTATACTCAACCGGCAGGGTAAATACCTGCTTCCCCTTCCACAGCGCAGGTACCAGTCGTTCGCGTTCCATCCCCTAATACTAGCAG
>JBDKJI010000017.1:0-2580 GCA_039796655.1 Chlamydiota bacterium
GGGGGGTCGATCCGATCCCAATAGGTTTTTAAAAATCCGACCTGGTCTTCCATCTCCGGATCGAAAAGGGAAACGTGTCCAGACGCGCCCTCAAGCAAAAGCTGCATATCTTGTTGATAAAGTCCTGGCAAGGAAACGCCCGTCGAATCGGAAAAATTTCTTGCGACGCTGTCGGCAAATGTGAGCAATTTGACGACCGCGAAAAGGTCGGACGGTTCGTTGAAATCTACACGGTCGCCTTCTACTGGAGTTTGGACAAAATAGCCGCCTAAACTCGCCGGTCACCAGCTCTAGAATAGGGCGGTTATTTGTCTAGATCGCATGTCTACTGATTGTAGTCTTAGAAGACAGACTACGTCATGCCCTGTTCCCGCATAAATTCTTGCCAGCAAGAATCAGGCTTACCAGCCGTTATGCACATCTGTTTTATTGCTTCAGCAGCATGAGCTTTTAATTCATTTGTGAAATTGCGCATCGTATACCAGTTATACAGAGCTAGTATGCTAACAAACGCCGCAAATACAGCAATTGCACCAGCCGCATCACGGCGAAAGTTGTATTCAGCTTTTTGGATCTGGCGCTGTTCTTTGGGCTTGACAGAGTTTGAGCCATCGCTCGATACGTCGGTTTTTGTTCTCTGCCCGGCGTGAGTAACAGTAAAATTTGAATTGATCGCTGACATTACGCACCTAACAAATTGTAAGATTTAATTATAACAATAACCTGCACAGAAAGTCAATAAAAACAATCTTTAATCTTTAATAAACCAGCAGAACTCTTGTGTACAAAAAAATATTTAAAACTGATCATGGGTTGTTGTAAATTGTTTTTGCCTAAGCAATTAACAACAGAACGCCATGATCGAGTCCATTTTCTCCAAAATCCAGGATTTCCGCAATCGCTTATTTCGACTCCTTTGCAGTCGTGCAGATGCCACAATGGATCTCATTGATGCTGCGGCTGCAGGAGGATCTTCTTCCAGCATCGTCAAGTTGAGTCTGTCATCGCTTTTTAGGCGATCCTATTCCAGCATCACTGATGTCCTGGACAATTTCTTCAGGCCATCGTCGAACAAGACTGCTGAAGAGCAGGTGCTCGCCATCACACAGCTCCTTGCAGAAAAAACTCCTCAGCCAATAGGGGCCTTTTCTCTGTTTGCGATAGATTGCACTGCAACCCCTCGCATCTACGCAGAGAAGGTCGCTGATCGATCCACTGTGCATGCTCCAAACCATGTGCCTGGACAAAAGCCAATTACAGTAGGGCATGAATATAGTGTGGTCGTTCACATTCCTGATGAACCTGCTGATCGTAATTGCCACTGGGTGATTCCTCTGTCTGTAAAAAGGGTTGCCTCCAGCGAATCGGGGCCGCAGGTAGGACTCTTTCAATTCAGGCAAATCGCCATGCAGACACAGTTTCGCAATCGCTTGTGCGTCGATGTATCAGATGCGGCATATAGCACTGGAGAGTGGCTAGCTGGGATAGCCGATCTGCCTAACGCTGTCCATATCGCTCGCCTAAGAGGGAATCGTACTTTATTTCGAGCGCCAAAAGAGATAGAGCGGAGGCGCGGCCGCCCAATTCTCTATGGAGATGAGGTACCGCTTAGCGCTCCTTCCGAGCCAGATGAGCAGCTCGAGCGATTCGAAATCGTGACTCGCAAAGGAAAAAGGCTAGTTGTAAAAATCGTCCGTTGGAATGATCTACTTGCAAAGGGGCCAAGGGATTTCAAAACGCATTTGCATCCGTTTGATGTAGTGAGGATTATTGTAACCGATGAAAAAGGGCGCCCAATTTACAAACGGCCTCTTTGGCTGATGATTGCGGGACAGAGGAGAAAGGAGATCACGAGCAGGCAGGCGTTTCAAGCCTATTGCTGTCGGTATGACATCGAGCATTTTTTTCGATTTGGGAAACAAAAGCTCTGTTTGACGAGCTCCCAAACCTGTGAGACTAGTCATGAAGAAAACTGGCTTTGGATTTCCATCCTTGCATACACAATGCTCTATCATGCAAGCTCTCTGGCTAAGGAGACAAGGCATCCATGGGAAAGAAAAAAGGTTACAGTAGTCACATCGAAGCAGACTCCGGCAATGGTGCAGAGAGATTATGAGAGAATTATTCGGGGGATTGGAACACCTGCCTCTATTCCCAAACCCCGGGGAAAATCGCCTGGTAGAGGAGAAGGAGTCCATGGAAAACGCAGAAAAGATCAGCCTCTAGTTCGAAAAGTTATGGGGGTGCAAGAAAAACTGAAGAAGAGACGGCCAAAAAAGAGAAATGCAAACCCTCGAGTCGCTCGCCGACGAATGAAGCGCATATGGAAGAATGCTTCGTAAGAGCGGCACCCAGCCTTGATTGAAAAAGGGGCGTTGGGAATTGATCTGAACGCTCGGGTTGTTAGGTGGCGAAACTCATCCTACCCATTTGAACTGATTTTGCACCGCTTCGGCGCGAAATTAGTCCAAACTCCAGGTGGTCGGCAAAAAATACCTAACCCTTGAAGTCCAGGGAGCTTAGGAAAGGAAAAAAAAGGGAGAAACCCGAACCCTCAAGGCAGCTAGCGCAAGTTTTTTC
>JBDKJI010000018.1:0-3499 GCA_039796655.1 Chlamydiota bacterium
GAAGTAAAGTCTACCTCTAATTTCAAGAGCTTGTTTGAATCTTCCACCTTTTGAGCCGAAATAATCTTCCCAATCCGAATATCTACCTTTTTAAAATCCTCAAATGATATGTATTCCATGAAAAAAGTATATAACGAATTTGAGAAATATACCAGCAGAAATAAAAAAAGCATGCTACGGATTGGTAGTCCACAACATGCTTGAGGCACAACAGCTACATTGAGTCCCATTGAGAACTCATGCAGCTCATTGCTGCCTTAAATGTTCTTCGGTCGCCGAATCGACTTTGATGATCTTCCCACTCCCCATTACAAGCTGACAAACGGTTTGCCGTAAAAAGCACCCGAGTCATTTGAAATGGAGAAAGGAAGCTGCTCTTATCTGTCAATTTGGCGAGATGATCGCGAGGCTTATCTCGACGATCCCACTTAACTTCCTTACAAGACCCCAAAAGAGCCAGGGCAAGATGATGCTCAAAGGCATCCGTTCCTCGATCCTGAGATTTGCTTACCAGAGCAACTGCATGCTTGGGAAATACCTTGGCCAGGAAAGCAGCATAAGCCGCGTAGAAACTGCCGAGGTTTAGAATCTCCGAGCGCGCAATGCTTTGAGCGGCGATTGCAAGATTGGCTCTCATATCCGCCACATCCCTTTCCCGATTTACATGTTTGATAGGCCAAACGCGCATATCGGTTGGATTGGCAACAAGAGCGCGCTCAAGTCCATCGACATCGCCCAACAACAGATAGCAATACAGCCAATACTTCGAATCATTTACTTTCGATTCTGCATGCTTCTGGCACGCTTTGTCGAAAGCTTCATCATCGAAAACTGACAGTGCTGCTTCAGCCTTTTCGGCATGTATCCCGTTGTTCTGCGGATCCCATTGCAGTGCTCGATCAAGAAGCTGAGAAGCTTGCTCATAGTCGCCAACCATTCTCGCTGCATGAGCCCGCTCATAGAATACTAAACCGGTCAGCTCTCGATAGTCGAGCTTGCGAATCCTTTCTCCCTTGATCTGCGAAGGGTGTTGTGCAGAGAGCGCGGTGGTTTCGAATCGTTGGTCATCCAACACCAATCGAGGGTGCTCTAGCGTCGTAAAGAGCAATTTTTCTCCCCCGACTGGACGCTCAGGAAGCACCGGAGCATGGTAGGGAAAAGCATGACCACAAAGCATGTGATCAAGCAATTCCTGCTCATCAATGCTTTGGTAGCCTTTTGGCCCTATGACAAGTTCGTACTCGGGCTCAAAGCCCCGATCTTGCAACAAGGCGCCGTACAGACAGCTCAGACCTAAGCAGTTGCCTGCTTTTTTCTTGAGCATGTCGTGTAGCCGGTACATTCCCAGAGAATACTTCCATCCACCATCCAACAAGCGATCCGTTACTGTATTAGCCGCCTCAAAAGAATCGGGTGGTAAATTATCCACCCGCCTAATGATCGGCAACAAACCTCGCAGTCCACCGAATCCAGAAGCTTCGTCAAACAGTCCGAAATTCGGATGTAGAGAAGCTAATGGACGATCATTCTTGACGAGCGTTTGCATGGAGCTTCTCCTACTGTTTGATAGTTTTTCCTTCGAACCGGTACAGCCGCTTACGAACCTTTTTCGCAAGCGGTTTGCTTCGGAGACGAGGAGCAAGCTGCATCCTCATCACCTGCATCTGCTTGGGCTTCCCGCCGCTTCCGCCCCACATATCCATAGACATACCCATGCCCATATTCATGCCAGCCATATTCCAACCCCTTTCATAAGGTTGAGGTTAAGTGGTTGAGTTGACAATGATCTAACTTAATTATATTGTATTTTTTATTGTATGTCAAGGGTAATAAATTAATTGTTAAAAAGTGTATATTCACAAAAAAACACCGTGGTTGCGGTGCTTTTTCTGCCCTTAAAATTACACTGGCACGGCCGGGCGCAAAATGTGTTTTCGTCGCATAATACACTTACCGCAGCAAATGACTTTGCGTGATGGCCTTACCGAATCATCGTTGTAAAATTCCTCACACTTTGCCCTGCAATAAGCACATTGGCCGATAACTTCACGGTTTTTGCCCTCAACTACGGGCGTTACCATGCGATTGTCAAAGGTAAAGAGCGTACCCTTAAAATGCTTTCCGGGATACTTTTTCATGTATGACCAAATACCATCTTCTAATTGATATGTATTACTAAAACCCTCTTCTTTAAGGAAACAGGTTGCTTTTTCACATCTAATTCCACCGGTGCAAACCGCTACCACTTTTTTATCTTTCAAGCGTTCTAGTTCTTTTATTTTTGCTGGCAAATCTCTGAAATTTTTCAAGCCCGGGTTTATAGTCTTTTCAAAATGCCCCGCTTGAATTTCAAAATCATTGCGCAAATCCAACACCACAAAATCTTCATTCTTCCGGTACATTTTTTCCAGTTCCGCCGCCGTAACCGTTGGCGCGGTATCTTTTTTAATATTCAACTCCCCTACTCCAAGTGTCACCACTTCGCTGCGCACCTTAACCTGCAACTTGGTAAACCCCTGCCCATTACCTTTGCTATCTTTAAAAATAACGTCTTTAAAAATTCTGGTTTGCTTTTGGTGTTTTATATAGGCTTTAATATTTTTTGTTAGTCCTTCAAACGTAGCGTTAACTCCCTCTTTGGCAATTAACATTCTGCCCTGTAAGTGAAAAGCCTCAGCAATTTTTCTTTGCTGATCACGCAATTTTTCCGGATTTTTCACCGTAAAAAACTTATAAAAAAGAATGACGGTGTAACTACTTTTCATAAAATTGAAAACATTCTGTTATCAATGCATCGCGGAGTCCCGCCAGCATGACCCCCGCTGTAGGCGGGGTAGCGGGGGGAGCGTTGAGTGGCGGTTTCGCGCTGGCGAAATTGACCGCGTCTATTAATAATAGAATGCTTGAACGAAATTATTGAACCTTAAGACAAGCAATCAATTCTGGGGTTTGCGTCCAGCCGCATTTGCCATCAGCCTGGCGCTCGCATTTAGCAGTTTTATAGCACGCATATTCTTCTTTGTATTCGCAGGTTGTTACTACCCCTTGTTGATCCGAGCAAATCTGGCTCGAGCAACCGCCCACATAACAAGTGCCTTGAGAGCCTGGACACGGAGCAAATTCGCAATCGGGACCAGTTCTGCCCACATATGATCCGTCAGGACATACTTTGGCATCCATAGTACAAGCAACCTGTCCTGATTTTGTTATTCGCAATGTTGCATTTGCTTGCGTAGCATCAATAAGAGTAAATGCATAGCCTGCACTAGTAGCGGTGGGCTTCGTAGTAGTGCCAAGGATTATCATTTGCTCATTTTCACGGCCGGGAATTACTATGGCAAATTCAGGCGAAAGCTCTCCTGCCCAAACACATACAACGCCTTCTTTGCAGCGAGAGTCATTAATTTTTTTAAGGGTTACTTTTAAACCGTCTTCAAATATTATTGTTTGATTTGTATTAAATTGAGTTGGGGTATCAAACGATGGCGAATGCGGTTGG
>JBDKJI010000019.1:0-5691 GCA_039796655.1 Chlamydiota bacterium
CAAAGACAAAGCACAGCGCACGTTTCAGATTCCTTTACAAACCATACCCTTTGTATTACAGCGCAAAGCAGAGCCCTTGTATCCGGCAATATACCGCGAGGGGTTGCAAGAGCAGTTTTTAACCCTTGTCCGCCGGCGCATGGAGATTGGGCTGACAGACAAGGATCACGATGTGGAGCATAACTTTGGCGTTATTGAGGGGAAAGTTGTGCAAATAGATCCAGGTCGATTTGGGTTATTTACACCTTCTTGTAACATGGAGCACGAGTGGTGGAGCGCAACGCATCGCTACTGGAGATGGGTTGAGAAACGACGATGACGATTTTGTGGATGGTGGCTTGTGTTGCATATGGTTTAGGATATCCTTCTTTTGCCCTTGGGATTGCCTTTGTCGGCGCTACCGAGGTTTTAAGCCGTTATTTTGAACATTCCCCATCGCCTACGGTCCGATGGCTCCACTGGTTTAGAGCTTTGTTGATCGAGTTATTTGCCACTGTATTTGCTTTTTGTTTGTCACCGCTGCGGTGGCGACGCAGAGTTTTACAGACAGCAGGTCACGATACACCGATTTTGTTTGTGCATGGTTATTTACACCACGGCGCTGTTTGGTTTTTTCACCAATGGATGTGTTGGAAAAAAAATATCGGCCCTACATTTTCAATGAGCCTTGGCTATCCCTTTTCGTCGATAGAGACCTACGCGGTAAAGCTGGCCAAACACGCTGAAGCTATTTGCGCCAAGACAAATCACAAAGAACTCATGATCGTCGGCCATTCGATGGGCGGTTTAGTCGCTTGTCATTACGCCCTTCATTTGGCAAAGCGTGGGTCTGTTAAACAAGTCATAACCATTGGCACCCCTCTGGAAGGCACGCTTTTGGCTCGCATTGCCCCGGGAGAAGACGCCCGTCAAATGCAAAGGAATGCACCCTATCTCGCACAACTCCAATCCGATTTGGCAGGGCCACTGCCGTTTGACCTTTGTCACATCAGTACATCCACAGACAACATTGTCATACCACCTAGTTCATCAGCGGGATCTAAGAAGCGCAAAAGACTTATACTAAATAACATAGGTCACGTGTCTATGCTTTTTTCACCGCGTGTATTTCGGCAAATACAAGAATGGCGCTAACTGATTGTTGCGGTATCGCCTTCGATAGAGATTTGAATCCATAAATCGCGCGGGTCGAGTATCACCTCTTCTTCGCGATTGAGTGTCCGAGGCCAGGCGCGTTTATCCCGCTCGACGACCCATTTCAGGCTATATTTACCCGGTGGTAGTTGAAAGCTTGCTTGTCCCCGATATCCAGACACATCGCGGGGTTTGAGGGGGATTGAGGTGCCGTTGAACGTCACGCTTTTCATTTGAAGTCCTGAAGGAACGTCGCTATCGCGGATGAGAATTTGGACTCGAATCAGATGAGGGCTGCCCGGAATGGGTTCAGTTGGGCCAAAGTAAGTATTTTGTGCCCAAAGAGTTATTGCTAAACACAGGCAAGCTACGACACTCATTGATAGACGGTAGAGTCTCATACTAGCACCTGTATACCGAACATCGTTTGATGTCTATTTGAAAATATAGTGACTTTGACTCTACACTCAAGAAAAATTGGTAGTCCGCAATATGTTGAGGGCTATCGAAAAAGCATTGATTTTGGGGTGCTTCATGCTCGTGCATTTTTTCGCATCGCTATTGTTAATGGCGCAGCCAACGACGGACCGAACAGCTAAGGCTTATACAGGTGATTCAATCCAAGTGTTGCCCGTTGCAAAAACGCCTGTATCAAACACGGTGATGTTGGCGGTGGCGTTTCCTCAGCAGGGCGCTATGTTGAATGGGAATAAAGTGTGGGTACAATTTCGTGTAGATGGCTACGCCTTAGGCGCTGGTTCTCCTTTTGAAAGGGCCAGCGAAATCAATCAGAGCAACATGGGGCAAACAGTGCATGTGATCGTAGATGACCGCCCCTATTTTGCTGTCAATGAACCGGCGATCGACCCATTCAACGAAGAAGGCTATTTTTACGATACGAGCTATAAGTTTGAGCTTCCCTTTACGCTAGGGGAGGGGATGCACACCATTCGGATGTTTCCAGCTCGTTCATTCGGTGAGAGTGTCAAAAAAGAAAACACCTATTTTGCGACCTATTTCTATGTCGGCAAAAAAGTCGATAATCCAAATATGAATCTCCGGGCGCCTTATCTCACCTATAATGAACCGGGCGACCAAATTCCTTTGGATGACGCTCATCCTATTTTGCTCGATTTTTACATTTCGAATTGCGAGCTATCTGAAGATGGGTACAAAGTGAACCTATCGATTGATGGGCAGCCTGTTCGAATGTTGACGACCTGGCAGCCTTATTATTTATTCGGCATCAAACCAGGCAAACACACCGTGCGTCTTGAACTCTTTGAACCAAACGGCAAACGGGCGCCAGGGTTATTTAATGACGTCACTCGGACAATCCGCGTACAAAAATACTAATACCACTTATCTCGACTTTGTACATTTTTCGGTGCGATTTTTACAATCTTTTGATCTGCAATTGGTTACTGGCGCTTGCAATGGCTTGTTCAAGCCGATTGCAAGCGCCAATAACCAATTGCAGATCAAAATCTTACAAAACTCGCATCCGAGAAATGTACAAAGTCGAGACTTATGAAAAATAATGTACTAAAGTCTGCTGACAGGACATGCCAAGCTCTGATCCCAGGCGTTTAAAGCTTTTTGGATCTTTGCCTCAAACTCATCGATGCGAAGCATGTGGTCGATGCGCAAAATCATCCCCATGAGGGATACCTGATCGACTTGTAAGAAAGTCGTGGTGAGATCGTGTGACGGTATTTGCATCTGGCCCACTGTTTGTTGGACAATCTCTTTAAACGAAGGAGCGACTGCTTTAATGAAGAGCAAATAGTACTTATCGTGATGGCATGAAAAGGTGTGGTGCATGTTCGGTTCGAGGGGATAATATAGCGCTTGTAATAAAAGCTCGAAATGCACTTTGAGAGTGAGGGGAGGGTAGACTGTCTGCATAATTCCCGGCCTTAAAGAATAAAAATAGTTCTCCAATAGCAGCTCCCTTTCGCGTGTCATAGGGCCGAGAACACGCCTGAGCTCTGATAGAGCCTCATCTTGCTTGAGGATAATCCCGCCATTAAAGTCTCGAAATTCACCCAAAATTTTCGTTAATTCTAGGACGATTTTTTGCCGCGCTCTTAAAAGGTCAACTGAGTAGTCGGGGCGGAAAAAAGTGCTCTTGTCCACCGTTGTCCGCAAGATGGAGGCTTCTTTGGGGTACTTGTTCTTTAAATAGCCTGCAACGCGGATATCATCGATATCGAACTTTAAAGAAGTTTCTTTTTGGTTTAACGATTCGCTCATCGGCAAGACACCTTTTTTAATGAGCCGAACAATGATGACCGTGAAAATGAGATACGACTCCGATTGCATGTCATAATGAATACTCACCTGAGGTAGCTCTCGGACGAACTTGATTTGCTTGCTGAGCACAATCAAATTGCGCATGAGCTCTTCTTCATTGCGCGGCATGAAGAGGGGGTGGACTACGGTCTCAATTTGGCGGACGATTTCTTTGGGAAATTTTGCTGCGAACTCTTTGATTTCGCCGAGCGAAAAGGTGGATTTTGCCAGTTCGCAATAAAAAAAACGCATCTTGTCGTGGTTGCGATCGGCGACAGTAGAATCGGGGACGATCGAGGCGTTGGGGAAAGCGTTTGCAATTGCTTGTTTTAAGTGACGTGCTTCAAAACGCTCTGTTTCCCGGAGCAAGTTAAATCCAATTAAAACGCCGATGACCGGGTCTGGCTGATGGATCTTGTGTTTAAACACTTTGAATATCACGTGCCTTTCATGGGGCGAGCGTTCTACCTTATCGCAGAGCGTCTTCTTAAACAGGTACTGATAGGCGATGATTCGACTCATGTGCCGCGGATCTCTTTTGAGTGAAAAAGGATCTCTAAAAAGAGAAGCGTACTGGGCAATCTCGTAAAAAACATCCCTGTCAAATGTTTTCGGGCGTTGCGACATCAGGGTAGAAATGTTCTTTTTCACTTCATCGATCTTAGCTTCCACAGTGGAATGGCGCATGACAACTTCCATCCGATCGTGGAGATTTGAGTAGTTTGCATCGTCTTCTCGAAAGATGGTAGATAAGCTTTCCCTCATCAACAGATGTTGCGCCGTATTTGATTGGCTTTTCAATGATGTGATATAGCGCGCCTGGTACACGGCCATGATATTGAGGCGAATCTCCTCGGCAAGGGGGCCGATGTTGCGTTGGATTGTGGGAATATCAGAAGGGTCTTGAATGGCGATCACGTTGTGAACTAAAAAGAAATTGATCCCCGGGTTTGTTTTGAAGCGAAAATTGAGGTTGAAAGCGCCCGGAATTACCAGATGTTTGCCTGGGTAAAGCCACTTTGTTAAGGTGTCGGCCACATATCTACCTGCGCAGTTTGTATATTCAGCAGGGCATAGGCATGTCACAGAAATAGATCTTGTTTCCAAGGTGATCTCTGGATAGCGGATGATTGGTAGGTGCTTCAACAGGCGAAATAGAACAGCTCTTTTATCAGAAGACTCTTTAGTCTCTTGCAATTCTTCTAAAAGTGCCTCTGGCAAAAGGGAAGTGACAAGCTGTTCCATTGCATACATCCACCCTGCAGGGATCGCGTCGTGCAGTTTCACTGCCGGCTCAATCGGAATGGCTCTCTCGGAGAATTCCCCTTGATAGTCGTTTGTTAAAAGCATTGCTTCATAACTTTCTTAAATAAGAGATTTCCAAGAGGCGAGAACTGGACATTTTTAAACTCTGGCTTCACAAGAGCTCCAAACTGGATATGGTACAAAGGCATGATCGCCATTTCGTCCGCCAGTAACTCTTCTGCAAGTTCCATGAATTTCAGCCTCGTCCCCGCATCGGTCGCATTTTGTGCTAGATCCAGAAGACGGATATACTCCGGATGCTCAAATCCAGGCAAATTCTTTTTTACATTTCTGTGAAGAAATCGTTCAAGGATGTTGTTGCCATCGTGGTATTGAGCGATGCAATAATCGATGCCTACCGAGTAGTCGCGAGACATGTGTTTTTGCATGACTGTTTTTGTTTCGTAATCTTGCAATGGCACTTCAATGCCGAGAGCTTGCTTCCACTGTTGTTGGATCGCTTGCGCTATTTGATGGTTGGTTTCTGTAGATTCATAACTGAGTGTCAGCGCTTTAGTAACTGTTTTGGCGTCAACGCCGAGTTCTTTTAGACCTTCTTCCCACGCTTTTTTTGCCACAGAAGTCGTATTGCTTGGGTACAGCTGTTTTTCTACGAATCCAACGAGTACGGGAGATAAGATTCTTGTGGCAACCCCTTCGCCCAGATAACACAGGTGGTCTGCAATCGTTGTACGATCGATGGCCAGCCCCAGCGCTTTACGGATGTGTTTGTTATTTAAGGGAAATTGGGTCGTATTGAACGTGCAAAACCGGAGCCCTCCGACAGGTACCGAGCGAAGAGAGCCTTGTGTTTTTGCTTGAGCTAAATCGACTGTAGAGAGCGGATTGACGATGGTAGATAGGAAATCGAGCTTGCCTGTTTCAAACATTCTCAAGGCTGTCGTTCCGTCCGAGACGATGCTTACGTGAATCGTATCCAGGCTGACTCTAGCTGCA
>JBDKJI010000020.1:0-5852 GCA_039796655.1 Chlamydiota bacterium
CGTTTGGGTGCCGAGATCCGTCACGAAGAGAAAATGAAGTCACGCGTATGAAATCAGATCCTCTCCTTCCAGGCAGCGTATTTGGGGGAATTCTTCTTGTTTCAGGTAGCTGTATTGGTGCTGGGATGCTCGCCCTTCCTATTGCGACGGGGCTTGCTGGTTTTTTCCCCTCGCTCGTCGCCATGTTTCTCGCTTGGGCATTCATGACCTTCACAGGGCTGATCTTAGTTGAGATCAGCGGCTGGTTTTTTGGCCAGGTTAACCTCGTTTCAATGGCCCAAGAATCGCTTGGTGCGACAGGCAAATGGGTGGCTTGGCTTTCCTACCTATTTCTTTTCTACTCGCTTCTTGTTGCCTACGTGGCAGCAAGCGGCACTATTTTCTCGGACATTCTTAAAGAGGTGTTTGGTCTGTCTATACCTGGTTGGTTTGGATCTTTGCTTTTCACGGGATTATTCGGTTGGATTATTTATCTTGGCACAAAGCCTGTCGACCTATTCAACCGTCTCCTTATGTTTGGTTTGATTGCCGCCTATATTGGGATGGTGGGCGTGGGTGTCGCAAAAATCGACCCGAAACTTTTACTCCACTATGCGCCGAAGTACGTGTTCTCATCATTGCCAATCCTCGTCGTCTCGTTTGGCTTCCAAAACGTCATACCGAGCTTGGCAGCCTATTTAAAAGGCGATTTAAGACGGGTTCGTTTGGCGATCATGGGAGGCAGTCTAATGACCCTCGCTGTGTACTTGCTCTGGTCGCTCCTAGTCCAGGGGATTGTCCCCTACGAAGGGGCTGAAGGTATTCTCAGCAGTTTTCAGCAAGGCAAAGAAGCAACGCACGCCCTCAACGCAGCGCTCCATTCGAAGTGGCTGACCGTTTTTGCACAGGGGTTTGCCTTTTTCGCTATTGTCACATCATTTCTTGCCCAGGGCCTTACGTTGACCCACTTCTTGGCAGATGGGTTAAAAATCAGTCCGATTGCATCAAGCGGGCGTCTGTTGACGTTTGTGGCGCTTGTTCCTCCCCTTCTATTTGCTTTGTATGACCCTACTGTGTTCTTTAAAGCGCTCAACTTTGCGGGTGGCATCTGCGCCGTGATTTTGTTTGGCATTTTGCCGACGGCCATGGCGTGGATTGGCCGTTACCAGAAACGGATCACCTCAAACTACCACGTCACAGGCGGGCGCACCTCGCTCATCTTTGCAGCGGGCTTTTCAGTCTTTGTGATAGCTTGCGAGCTGATGCGTTTGGCTTCGTAAACTATGTTCAAGCTTGTCTCACAATTTTCTCCCTCGGGCGATCAACCTCAAGCCATTGAAGCTTTGCTTGCAGGAGCCCATGCGCAAAAGCGTGCTCAAGTTTTACTTGGCATCACAGGGTCGGGTAAAACCTTTACGATGGCGAACGTCATAGCCGAGCTCAACAAGCCGACGTTGATTTTGGCGCACAACAAGACGCTCGCCGCTCAGCTTTACCAAGAGTTCAAAGGGTTTTTCCCCGAGAATGCCATCGAATACTTTGTGTCCTACTACGATTACTATCAGCCAGAAGCGTACATCGCCAGGACCGACACGTACATTGAAAAAGATATGGCGATCAATGATCGGATTGATCGGATGCGTCTGAGTGCGACTCGTTCTCTCATCGAAAGAGAAGACGTTCTTATCGTTTCGTCAGTCTCATGCATTTACGGCTTGGGCACGCCCGAGTACTACAGCCAAATGTTATTGACGCTTGTTTTGAAACAAAAAGTGCGACGTGACGAGATCTTGCTGCACTTAGTTGAGTTACACTATACGAGAAACGATTTTGACCTATCTCGCACCCATTTTCGCGTTCGCGGCGACGTATTAGAGGTGGCGCCTGCTTACGAAGAAGATCTTGCCTATCGGATTGAGTTTTTCGGCGATGAAGTAGAGAGGCTTAGCGAGATCGATCCGTTGACTGGGAAGGTACGAAAGCGCCTTGAGAAGATCACCATTTTCCCTGGCTCTCACCACGTAACACCTGAACACGTGCGAGGGCGTGCTTTAGAGACGATCCGCGCGGAGCTTACCGAGAGGATTGCGACGTTTGAACAAGAAAACAAGTTGATCGAGGCACAAAGAATACGGGAAAGAACTCGTTACGATCTCGAAATGATTCGAGAAATGGGTTTTTGTAAAGGGATCGAAAACTATTCGCGCCATTTCAGCGGACGAGCCCCAGGAGCGCCGCCTCCTTGCTTGATCGATTACTTTCCCGACGATTTTTTGTTTATCATCGACGAATCACACCAGACGCTGCCTCAGCTACACGCGATGTACAATGGCGATCGTTCGCGGAAAGAAGCGCTCATTGAGTTTGGGTTTCGCCTCCCTTCCGCCTTTGACAATCGTCCCCTTAAATTCGAGGAGACGTATACGAAGTTTCGTCAGGTGATGTACGTATCGGCCACGCCTGGCGCTTGGGAAATTAGCGAAGCGAATGGAGAGGTCGTAGAGCAAATCATCCGACCTACAGGGCTTCTCGATCCGGCCATCGAACTCAGGCCCGCTACGGGTCAGGTAGACGATTGCCTTGAAGAGATTCGTAAAGAGACCGAAATCGGAGGGCGGGTTTTGGTCACAACGCTCACGAAGAAGTTGTCGGAAGATTTATCGAAGTATCTCAATGAGATTGGCGTGCGATCGAAATACCTCCATTCTGACATCGACACACTTGAACGGATTCAAATACTCAATGCGCTCAGACTGGGTCACTTCGACGTCTTAGTTGGGATCAATCTGCTCCGTGAAGGGCTTGACTTACCGGAAGTGTCGCTTGTTGTGATCCTCGATGCTGATAAGGAAGGGTTTTTGCGCTCTGAAACGGCGCTCATCCAAACATGCGGGCGGGCCGCCCGTAATGAGCGGGGGCGCGTCATACTCTATGCCGATAAAGAGACCGGGGCGATCCGAAATACGATGGCCATCACAAGCTTACGCCGCAAAGAACAAGAAGCCTTTAACAAACAGCACGGCATTACGCCTCGCTCGACGAAGCGGGAGTCGATCTCTTCTCTTGAAGAGACATTCGGTGTGATCGAGGAGACAACAACATCCACAGAATCTCCGATCGATGTCACAAACATCGATCGACAAATTGAAGAGTGCAAACAAGAAATGAAACGAGCTGCAAAGGAACTTCGCTTTGAAGACGCCGCTCGCGTCCGCGACCGGATGCACGCTTTGCAAAGCCTAGCGCTCCTACGCGATTCATGATTTTTTACCAATCAATTATTTTTTGACAAAAATCGGCCGCGTTGTGTAGATCCCTCCGTCTCTCAAAAAACGCTTTTATACAAGGAGGAAAGCGATGGAGTTGATTGGAGTCAGAGAAAATGAGTTTGATGTCTACGAAAAGGATTTTGAGTCGTATGCTGAAGGCAGTTTGGGGCCCCGCGTTGTTACAAAGGGTCCTATTGGAGACAGCCTGAAGATCGAGCAGCAGTGGATGTCAAAAGCAAGTGGTGAAGCGGAAGTTAGTGCTGGTTATGATGAGAAGCGTGGTGGTTATGTTGAAGCCAAAGTGAAATGGAAGTGGCCTTCTGAGAACAAAGATCGGGAAGCGAGCGGCTCAGGAGGTTGTGACGATAGTAGTTCGTCCGGTCAACCAGACCCGGATACTCACGATCGCGATTTTCCGAGCAGAAACGAGTAAATAAAAAGTCTTGGAGCCTCATACTGCAAATGACTAATTTAGAGTGTGTTAGGCTCCGGACAATCATCTTGATCTCGTGCTTAGCGTTGTTTTTTTCGTATTCTGTATTGCCGGACCCAGCGATAGTCCGTCTTTCTGTGCGGGTTGAAGGTGATACCCCGTTTGTGAGCGTGCAGATAGAAGGGCGAAAATACTCGATGCTTTTTGATACCGGCTCTCATTTGAATGGCTTGCGTAAGGAGTGTATGAATCGGGTCGTTTCGAAATCCTACGCTCATGAGACATCGACGATTGATCTGAAGGGAGTGGGCAGAAAAGAGAGAATTTTTGGCTTTGCGGCAATGGGTCTGGGTTCTTTACAGATTATGAATTGTGGAATAAGCGAAATCTCTGATTTGTCTGATTTGGCAGGAGTGTCTTTATGCGAAGAAACTTTTATAGCTCCAGCTTGGCTACAGCAATGCAATGGGATTCTTGGCTATACAATAGTCCCTAACGGGGCTTACTTTTTGGATTTTGGTGGACGTGAAATAATCCTTGCCAAAGATGCTAAACAACTTCTGAAATTTTTCACGGATGATTATGTTGCAATACCGTTTCTTGCAAACGACGAGCGGGCGATTATTCCTGTGGATACAAATCTGGGTGTAATGCGTTTTGGTTTCGATACCGGCGCATCGATTTCTGTTGTGCGCTCACGCCTTATTGCAGATGAACACATCACACTGCGCTATCTGGGACGACCCTCAATGATGACGCTTTCCAAATTTGTCATTGGAACCATCGATTGCGGACCTTTCGATTTGTGGATGTACGACATTGCTGAAGAAATTGACAGAATTGACGGGCTCATTGGCTTCGACTTTTTTCTAAAACATAAGGTGTGCTTGGATTTTGCTGGCAAGGTCGCCTACATCGAAAAAGGGACTGCTTGCAACTCTTCTGTTGATTAGAACTCGACGCTCAATTAGTGTCTCATATCTGTAGGCAATTTTTGAGTGAAGTGTCATGAAGATTTGCATTCCAGGTGGAGCGGGTTACGTTGGTTCGCGCCTTGTACCTGAGTTACTGAAAAGAGGCGATGAGGTTATCGTCTATGATCTTTATTTGTACGGTGAAGGAGTCCTCAAGCCTCACCCGAAACTTACGCAAGTGAAGGGCGATGTACGCGACTTGGCTGCGCTCGAGGCGGCGCTGCGAGGCTCTGACGCTGTGATTCATTTGGCGTGTATTTCCAATGACCCGAGTTTTGAGCTTAATCCTGAGCTCGGTAAATCGATCAATCTCGATTGTTTTGAGCCCTTTGTCCAAACAGCTAAACGACTCGGAGTGGAGCGCTTCGTCTATGCTTCGTCGTCGTCTGTTTACGGCGTGAAAGAAGAGGCAAATGTTGTTGAGACAATGTCTTTGGATCCGTTGACCGATTATTCACGGTTTAAGGCCCAGTGCGAGGCAATCCTATTTCGGTATGCCAGCGATGATTTTGTCTGCACCGTGTTGCGTCCGGCCACGGTGTGTGGATTTGCGCCGCGCCAAAGGCTCGATGTGGTCGTCAACATTTTGACGAACTTGGCCTATCATACCGGGAAAGTGAAGGTGCTAGGCGGAGCGCAAATGCGACCCAATATTCACATCGAAGATATGGTGCGCGCCTATTTGTGCGTGCTGGACGCGCCTAAAGAAAAAATACAGCGCGAAATTTTCAATGCCGGCTACCACAACCACTCTGTCCTGGCTCTTGGTCAAATTGTGCAGAAAATTGTGGGTAAAAAGCGGTCTGTAGAGCTTGTTGTCGAATCAACAAACGATCTGCGTTCGTACCACGTTTCTTCGGACAAGATCAAAGAAAAGCTCGGATTTGTCCCTAAGTATACGATTGAGGATGCTGTCGAAGGACTTGTCGAGGCGTTTGAACAGGGCTCATTGCCTGATTCACTGAAGAATCCTCTGTATTTTAACATCCAAACAATGAAGGCGTTGGCATTGCAATGAGAGCGTTGGTGACAGGAGGGGCAGGTTTTATTGGCAGCCACTTGGTAGATGCTTTGCTCGTGGAGGGGCATGACGTGGTTGTCATCGACAACTTGACGACGGGCTGGTGGAAAAACTTAAAGCAAGCGGCCCAGCATCCGAAGTTCTGTTTCATTGAGGGTGATATTCGCAATCGAGAG
>JBDKJI010000021.1:0-5984 GCA_039796655.1 Chlamydiota bacterium
AGGGTCGAAGTGCAGGCAGGACAGTTGCATTGCATATGGGGCTCCATTTTAAAAAACCCGCTGATTATGCACATGCTGAAAAAAAAATTAAGCCCCCGGCACTACATGTTTAGGACTACCCTATTTAAAGCAAAAGAGGGAGATCGAGATCAACAGGTTCACAAGTTAAGGATAGAAATTGAAAGGCATAAACAAAATCTTCTAAAACTCGATCAACAACGATTTCTTACGGGAGAGATGGACGCAGATTCTTATAAACGGCTGAAATCGCATACTACCGAGCAAATTGATAGGCTAACGATCCAAATGAATGATCTAGAAATCGCCGATACGGCTTTCGAGAAATACGCTCGCTATGGAATGAGTCTTTTGAAGGATTTGACCTGGTATTTCCAAGAGGCCGAACCGCAAGCTCGAAGAAAACTGCTTGGTTCGATCTTCCCCGCAAAATTGGTCTTTCAAGATGGAAATTATCGAACCAGCGCATTGAATCCGGCGCTCGCTCTTATCTTACAGAAAAATAAAGGCTTACAAAATGAAAAAGCCGAAGACATTGCCATTTCTGAAAATGTCTCCGGTGATGTGGCCAGGACTGGAATCGAACCAGCGACACAAGGATTTTCAGTCCTCTGCTCTACCAACTGAGCTACCTAGCCTTAAGATGCCAAAAAGCTTACAGTATAGAACACAAAAACCATTTTTTGCAATAGGGATACCAGCAAAGAGCATGAGTTAATAGTCTGTGCCGGTGGGAGCGAGACTCGAGGCTGTAGCGGGTCTAGATTCAGCCTCGATAAGGACCATGTCTTTGACGATATTTACAGCCTCTTTCATCTGAATATCGTCTTGGCCAATCCGAATCTCTTCATCGATCGTATTGACAGGCAGCGACTGGAGCCGCTCTTTGACCTTTTCTTGCCGTTTGAAAAAAGCTTGATAATCAAGGTCATGATCGATGCGATAAGCGCTATTACGCTGTAACGTGGGCAACATCTTTTTCCAATAGGGCACGACCCTTTGCAAAAAGGGCATGTAGCGCGCTTGGAACAGAGTTTTCGTCTTATCGTCAAGATCGCTTAAGGAATCGTAAAATGCCGGAGCCACTTGATCAGGTGCCAGCGGATACTCTAAAAATCGCTCACCAATCTTATAGGGCGCGTACTGGGTTGGCACTAAGATGTCTGCAATGACGCCATGGATCTGGGTGCTCTTCCCTGAGACGGTGTAATAGCGCCCTACGGTCACTTTAAAGTAATGCTCTGCCGATGCATCCGTCACCGTCTGATACTGAATTGATCCTTTCCCAAACGTCCTTTCATCGCCAACCACAAGCGCAACACCATAATCTTGCAGCGCCTGCGCTACGATCTCAGAGGCAGAGGCCGACATCTTCGAGGTAAGGACAACGAGGGGCCCGTTAAAATAGCTTTTGTTGACAAGGTTCCGAAGGTAATGTGTCTCCCCTTTGCCGTATTTCGAAATGACAATCACACCGCTGGATACAAAAAGGCCTGCAACTCGAACGGCCTGGTTGAGAAACCCACCCGAATTCTCACGGAGATCAAGTACCAACCCAACAAGCTCCCCTTGCTCACGAAATTTACGGATTGCTTCTTTGATGTCCCGTTCACTGGAAATCCCGTCAGAGCTTTCATAAAATGAGTGGAGCGAAATCTTCCCTATGACGCCGTTACCAAATGTCTCGGTGCTCACTTCAATCCGATCGTGCTCCATTGCAATCGGCTGCTTCATCAAAATCACCTTGATGAGCCTCTCTTCACCCGTTCGAACAACACCCAAAATCACCTGACCGCGATCTTTTTTCTTCAGCTGCTCAAGCACTTCCTCAAAGGACAGATTGACCAAAGAAACGCCGTCGATCTCAGCCAATACGTCGCCGGGCCGAATTTTGCCCGAACGAGCCGCCGAACTGCCGGGAATAATGTCGGAAATCAGTACACCATCGATCCCTTCCGACAAGATAATGCCAACGCCCTCAAATTGCTTTTCCAAATTGAGACGCATGTCATATGCCTCTTCAGGGCTAAAAAACGTCGTGTGCGTATCCAAACTCTTCGCCAAACATTTCAAAATGCGTAGCGCTAATGCATGCTCGGCGCGCTCCTTGCTGCGATGGCCCGAATAAAGATAGTTCCCCTCAAAACGCCCGATCTTGCGCTCAAAGAGCTGATACACCTTCATCCGCCGCTCTTTGGTATCCAAACGCGTTCTTGCTTGGTGAAACAAATAAAAACGAACCATCCGAACCTTCTGCCGCTCAACAAGATCTGCCTCCTTGGCAGCATACTGGGATGCGGGGATATACGTGACGGCATTTAATAATAAATCATTATTAATCAATTGATTAGATATCTCAACTCGGGTTTCTTTAGCGCGAGCCACAGCCCTTTGACACAGTTCATTGAGCTCGATGAAATCAGAATAATTCTCAGCACGGAGCCTCTTCAATATTTGCTGCGCTTGAGCATCGCTGAGATTAAGGTACTGCGAAGCTTCCGACTCGAGCAGATACACTTTTTCAGGGTCAAATGACTCAATATAAAGCTTCAATGAACGCTTCACAAGGGCCGTGGTGAGCTCTCGCATCTCAATGTGATAGTTAAATAGCTTGTCCATGACGCGAGAAACGTCCCCGAGCTTAAGCTGCGTCTGCACAGATGCAAGCGGCGTCGCAATCCATAAAAACAAAACGATCGCCTGTATAACATATCGCAACATGGCTCTTCTTGGGTAAAAGTTGGGAGAGCAGGGAATCAAAGGACCGAACTTACATTGCCAAACTTAAGCGTCGTTAGCTTCGCCTTATCCCTACGTCTCCCGACTTGATTATTAAATAAAATGTTTATTTTTGCAAACAAACATAATTAAATGTCATAAGTTAATAATAATTACAGAATTACGAAACACTTGGAGCGATGGAAGCGCTCGTTGCTTTTATTCGACCTGATCTGTATAGTAGGCAGCTGTATTCTATTATTTTTTGGGAGAGTACCTAAATGCCTACCTACAACCAACTTGTGCGCAGTGGAAGGACTGACAAAACGAAACGACGCAAGTCCCCTGCTTTGCAACAATGCCCTCAGAGGCGCGGCGTGTGCCTCCAGGTGAAAACGAAGACACCCAAAAAGCCAAACTCTGCCTTGCGGAAAGTGGCTTGGGTCCGTCTCTCGAACGGTCAAGAAGTGATTGCCTATATTCCGGGAGAGGGTCATAACCTCCAGGAACATAGTATCGTCTTGGTTCGAGGCGGTCGAGTGAAAGACTTGCCTGGCGTTCGATACCACATTGTGCGCGGATCCTTGGACTGTGCTGCAGTGAAAGACAGAAAGAAATCGCGCTCGAAATACGGAGCGAAAAAACCAAAATAGTAATGTCAGGAATTTGTTAGATCAAATTCCTTGCTCACGGAAAAGCCTTTTGCAAAGGGTATTTTCCATGGGCAGGCCTCTCTGAGAGAGGCCGGGTGAAGCAAAAGAGGAACTATGTCAAGAAGAAGACGTGCCTTTAAAAGGCAGATTGCCCCAGACCCAGTCTATAGCAGCGTGACGCTTGCAAAATTCATCAACAAGCTCATGTTGGGCGGCAAGCGGTCGGTAGCCCGTTCTATCGTCTACCGCGCGCTCGAGAAATTCAGCGAGAAGGTCAAAGCGGCGAACCCCCTTGAGGCGTTTGAGCAGGCCCTCGAAAATTCAAAACCTGCTCTAGAGGTCAAGACACGCAGAATTGGCGGCGCCAACTACCAAGTTCCCGTCGAAATCCCCTCCGAAAGGCGCGCTGCGATGGCCATGCAATGGATCATCATGCATTCCAGGGGTAAGCCCGGCAGATCTATGGAAGAAGCCCTTGCAGGCGAACTGATCGATTGCTTCAACAACCAGGGAGCGACGATTAAGAAAAAAGATGACACGCACCGGATGGCCGAGGCCAATAAAGCCTTTGCTCACTACAAGTGGTAAGGATCAATCATGGGTAAACGACCGGAGACCGACGCTCTTACAAATGTCCGCAATATTGGGATCATGGCCCACATCGATGCGGGCAAGACGACCACCACGGAGCGGATCTTGTTCTACTCGGGCAAACTCCATCGAATAGGAGAGGTGCATGAGGGCGCTGCGACCATGGACTTCATGGAGCAAGAGAGAGAGCGCGGCATCACCATTACATCAGCGGCAACAACGGTGTATTGGAAAGACTGCAAGATCAATATCATCGACACCCCCGGCCACGTCGACTTCACGATCGAAGTCGAACGTAGCTTAAGGGTTCTTGATGGCGCAGTGGCCGTATTTTGTGCGGTGGCCGGCGTGCAACCCCAATCAGAGACCGTGTGGCGCCAAGCGGACCGTTACGGCGTACCGCGAGTTGCTTTCGTCAACAAGATGGACCGCACCGGTGCTGACTTCTTCGCTGCCGTGCAGTCAATGCGCGAAAAGCTCCACGCAAACGCGATCCCCGTCCACTGTCCCATCGGCGCAGAGTCCGATTTCAAAGGAATGGTCGACCTCGTCACGATGAAAGCATACCTCTTTCACGACGAAACAATGGGCGCCAAATACGACGTCGAGCCAATCCCTGCCGACTTGCTCGAACAGTGCAAAAAAATGCGAATGGAGCTCCTCGAAGAACTCGCGACCATCGACGACGCGAACGAAGCCTTCATGACGAAAGTACTTGAAAGCCCCGATACCATCAGCGAAGACGAAATTCACGCTGTGATTCGCAAAGGCGTGATTGCAAACAAATTCAATCCCGTCTTATGTGGTACCGCGTTTAAAAACAAAGGCGTCCAGCAGATTTTGGATGCCGTTGTCCGTTGGATGCCATCGCCTCTCGATCGAGGCATGGTGCGAGGGCACAAGCTCGATTCCGATGAGACACTGGAAATCTCTCCGTCCGACGACAGCCCTCTATCGGCTCTCGCATTTAAGATCATGACTGACCCGTACGTCGGTAAATTGACCTTCATCCGCATCTATAGCGGGACCCTCGCCAAGGGAACTGCGATTCTCAACACGACGAAAGATAAAAGGGAACGGGTATCGAGACTCCTCGAAATGCACGCGAACCAGCGTAAAGATAGAGAAGAGTTTTTTACAGGCGACATCGCCGCTTGCATCGGTTTAAAATACACAAGCACAGGAGACACGCTGTGTTTGGAAGACCATCCTCTCCTGTTAGAGAAGATGAACTTCCCCGATCCGGTTATTTCGATGGCGATCGAGCCTAAGTCGAAAGCCGATCGAGAAAAGCTCTCAATGGCCCTTTCTGCTATGGCAGAAGAAGACCCCACATTCCGCGTTCAAACCAACGAAGAGACAGGGCAAACCATCATCAAAGGGATGGGCGAGCTCCACCTCGAGATCATCCGCGACCGGATGTTCCGCGAGTTTTCGGTCGATGCGAACGTCGGCAAACCTGAAGTGGCCTACAAAGAGACGATCACGATCCCAGGCAATACCGAGACGAAGTATGTCAAGCAGACAGGCGGTCGCGGTCAGTATGCCCACGTATGCCTTGAAATCGAGCCGAATGAAAAAGGCAAAGGGAACGAAGTTGTCAGCAAAATTGTCGGCGGCGTCATTCCAAAAGAATACATCACCCCTTGTATCAAAGGGATCGAAGACGGCCTCAACACAGGTGTCTTGGCCGGTTACCCTCTGGTCGACGTCAAAGTGGCGATCACCTACGGATCGTACCACGAAGTGGACTCAAACGAGATGGCGTTTAAAATCTGCGCCTCGATGGCTCTGAAAGAAGCCGCTCGTAAGTCGAAGCCTGTGATCCTCGAGCCCATCATGAAGGTCGTTGTCACAACACCTGAGACCTCCATGGGCGACGTCATCGGCGACCTGAATCGTCGCCGAGGTAAGATCTTAGGGCAAGATTCACTGAAAGGGATCATCATCGTCAACTCCGAAGTGCCCCTCAGTGAGATGTTCGGCTATTCGACAACGCTCCGC
>JBDKJI010000022.1:0-3050 GCA_039796655.1 Chlamydiota bacterium
CTTTCGTTCTCGAAAAAACTCCTAAACCACATCGGGATGATCACATACTTCATCTGCGACTACAATATGCAGCTCAGAGCACTACATGTTTAGGACTACCGAAAAATTGGGAAACGGGCAAGAAGGCTTCTTCAAATTCTCGATCTGGAGCAAGCGGCTGTGCTCTAGAGCACGCCGCAAGCGGAGATGAGAAATCTGAAGAAAAGCTGATGCCGCCCGAAACCAATTTTTCAATCACGAGCGGCATACAAAAAAACAATTCTACGAATTTACAAAAAATATCAATTTTTTGTAAAGTCGTTTCTAATGTCAGCCATATTAACACTTCCTAATGAACTTTTAAATAAAGTTTTTGATTATCTAGATCCTTTAAGCGCGCTTCGCTTAGCCAAGACGAATCGTCAACTCAAAGCAATCTATAATGCTTATGCGGTAGTAACGTGGCCGCAGTTAGTCGCCTCTGATAATCAAGACCTTAAAAAATTAGTTGATAGACAGGCAACGAGCCAAGACGCACATGTCAAACTCTCACGTTTGATTTCTCTTTTCATGGCCGGTCCTTCCGGACCTCAACCTCCGGTGTCCGGCGGTTTAGCAGGATATATAACACTGGCAGAACGCAAAAACACGGTTGACCGTGGCAGGGCAAGTATGGCGACGCGTTTGAGCAGATCAGCGTCCCAGCGCAAATGCGAAATCGCGCACGAGATTTTAAATCACCCTGAGTGCAACGCAGATGTACTCAAAATAGGAATGGCGGCGGCAGCGAAGTACGGCTACCCCCAAAACGTGTTTTCAATTTTACACCACCCCAATTGCAACGCAGATGTACTCAAAAGCGGGATAGAGCAAGCAGCGCAAAACAGCGACCCCAGAGTCCTTCATGCGATTTTACAGCACCCCGAGTGCAACACAGATGTACTCCAATGCGGGATAGCGGAGGCAAAGCGCAGCAACAACCTCGACATCGTTCACGCGATAGAAAGAGTCATGTCGAGTCAACCACACTAAATCAGCACTGTCTCAGCAGACACGTACGTGTAGCCGAGGTCTTCGGCGACGTGGGGGTTTGTGACTTTGCCGCGATAGACGTTGAGGCCCATGCGCAAGTGCGAATCGACTTGCATCGCTTTTTTGTAGCCGAGATTCGCTAGCTGCAATGCGTACGGCAACGTGGCATTGGTCAGCCCGATGGTCGCGGTGCGAGCGCACGCCGCAGGCATGTTGGTGACGGCATAATGGATCACGCCGTCGACGACATAGGTAGGGTTAGCATGGGTTGTTGGCTTCGATGTCTCAATGCAACCACCTTGATCGATTGCGACGTCAACAATGACCGATCCCTTTTTCATCGTTTGCAACATAGCCCTTGTGACCAACTTCGGCGCTTGCTTACCTGGGATCAATACAGCGCCGATCACTAAATCTGCCTCTATCAGAGCTTCTTCAATAGCGGCAGGCGTCGAGTAGATTGTTTTAAGGGCAGGGGCATAGAGCCGATCGAGATCTCTAAGCACCGCCAGGTTGCGATCGAATAACGTGACATCAGCACCTAACCCAAGCGCCATCCGCATCGCTTCAGTACCCACCACACCGCCACCGAGAACCACGACTTTACCTGGCTTTACACCAGGGATACCACCGAGGAGTACACCCCGTCCACCGTGGTTCATCTGCAGCGCTGTCGCTCCCGCTTGAATGGCGATACGCCCTGCGATTTCACTCATCGGCACGAGCAAAGGCAATCGACCCGAAGCATCGGTGACCGTCTCATAGGCGACACCAATCACCTCTTTGGTAATAAGCTCCCTTGCCTGTTCAGGATCGGGTGCAAGATGGAGATAACAAAATAAAATTTGCCCCTTGTGGAGAAGGGGAAATTCAGAGGCTTGAGGCTCTTTGACCTTGATGATGAGTTCGTTTTTGTAAATGTCCTGGGGGGTACCCACGATTGTAGCACCCGCTTCCTGGTAGGCCCGATCAGAAAACCCAATCGCCTCACCCGCGTGCGTCTCGATCTGCACCTGGTGCCCCGCAGCCACAAATGCCCTCACTGTATAAGGGGTTGCGCCAACCCGAAACTCGCTTGTCTTAATCTCGCGGGGAATGCCGATCTTCATGAGAATGCTCCACTTTTTTAGTGGAGCATTCTACTCGATTGCTCCAGAGGAAGTAAAGATCTAGGACGCCCTTATCCGACAGAGTCAAAATCGTGTCTGCGCCCGCGCTCAAAATGTCAATTTTTGTTTTCGATATTTTTCTTGCCTATGTTATACCCAGAGGGGTTGAAAAATTGGAAAGCGGGCAAGGAGGCTGCTTCAATTTTTCAGTCTGGAGTGAGCGGCCGTGCTCTAGAGCATGCCGCGAATGAAGACGAAAAATTGAAAGCAAAGCCGACGTCACCCGAAACCAATTTTTCAATCACGAGGGGTATATGGTGGATCTTTTTTAAATGGAAAACAGCGACTACATTGTCTTTGTGGACGAGAGCGGAGACATCGGCCTTGAATCAATCAATGAACGCTATCCCATTTTCGTCCTCTCCTTTTGCGTATTTCGAAAAGATGTCTACATTCAAGATATCTCCCCTGCTATGGGCATGTTGAAGCTCTCACTTTTTGGTCACGATACGATTGTGTTCCACGAACACGAGATCTTGAAGAAGGAGGGCCCCTTTAACCGAATGGGCAAAGAGAAACGCAGTGAGTTGATGCAAAAACTTAATATCCTTATGCAACAATCCGACTTCACTTTGATTCCTGTCGCTATTGACAAAGCCACCTTAAAAAAATCTGGCATCGATGCGCCCAACGTTTACCATTTAGCGATGCAATATGGCCTTGAGATGCTACATAAACACTTAGAAAGTCTTGAACAACAAGATCAAAAAACTTATGTTATTTTTGAAGCGCGAGGAAAACCCGAAGATTGGTAGTCCTAAACATGTAGTGCCGGGGGCTTAATTTTTTTTTCAGCATGTGCATAATCAGCGGGTTTTTTAAAATGGAGCCCCATATGCAATGCAACTGTCCTGCCTGCACTTCGACCCT
>JBDKJI010000023.1:0-5634 GCA_039796655.1 Chlamydiota bacterium
CAAAAGCGACTTTATACGACTCAGAACTGAACTTAGTCGATCTAAAACCAGAGACCAATGCATCGCCCTTGAGGCCACGCCAAGAAATACAACAGATCCACCTCAGCATCGGCCCTACAGGCAGATACAAGTGGCTTACAGAATTTCAGCAATATCCGATGGAGGCAATTGAAGAGGTGCAGGAAGAACTCTCCCGCCAATATCAAATCGGCGCTCTACCGAAAGATAAGGCAAGAACAGAAATTTTACTCCATATCGATAAGAAGGCCCCGTGGGAACCGGTCGCAAGAGCTATCTTCTCCATCCGCGAGCTCGGATTCACGGCCCATCCAGTCTATCAACCCATGGATGATTAATATACACATCAGTTATCCTTGCCCCGTTCGCATGCCCAGGTGGTGAAACTGGTAGACACACCAGATTTAGGTTCTGGGGCCGCAAGGTATGTAGGTTCGAATCCTATCCTGGGCACTTCTCTATGAACGCGGCGCATTCTGTAATTGTTCTTGGTACGCCTTCAAGATGGATACGGCGTTTTTCTCAACTTCAGTGCGCGCCTCGAGGCGCCCTGTAACCATCCGGTTCAAATCATCAGCATCCCAGAGCCCCGCAAGGCGCTCGTCAAACCGCTCGGCCGCTAGAGTGACTGTATGCTGCCAGTTGGCGTCTTGAAAGCTTTTTGCCATCTGAATCATCTTATCCATCTTCTCCATGCGAAGGACAATTTGTAATTCGCGTGGCTCTTTCACAGAAGGAGTCCCAGGTAAATCAACTCGAAGCGCCTTGAATTCATACTCTAGATCGAGATCAATCAGCTGATTTTCTTCAGACGTCTGCCCACTGCCAGGCTTTTTAAGACGAAGCTCAGCCAATGACCGAAGCGCTTGATTCTGCTCTTCTGTTACAGTAGAGCGCGCTGCCGATTGCACTTTCTGAGAGAATGCATCGTCTTTATCAGCCACAAGCTCCATCAATAATCGATTTTTTTCCTGCATCAATTTCTGCGCATTGATCGCCCACTCGCTATCTACTGCATCGGCATTCCGGAGATCAATCAAAGCAGTCAATTCATTTTTTTCTTTTGCATGCATATAGGCGCGATCGGCTTCTTTCAAAAATTCATCGTACTCCCCTGCCAAATACGCTTGTCGAATGGCTGTTATAGCAACGGTCCCTTGGCGTACGCTTTCTTCCTGTTGAATCTTAGTCAAAGATACTTGTTCACTTAACATCGGAGAGAGCGCCACAGCCCCCATGACAAGAATATATTGGAATGCCTTCATATGCCACCTTAATTTGTTTGCAGTGACATATTAATACAAAGATCAATAGTTTTGAACTAAAAACTGTTTTATCTAAAATAGTTTATTGCAAAAACAGCACTCCAAAAACGGGGGCTGTTTTTCCCAGCAAAACTAAACCAGCCACCGCCGATCACACCGAGATTGGAGTTCCAGTTATATTCGATGGCCGGCGCCAAGCTGTACTGCTGCGCAGAAGGAAGACCGAGGGTGGCAACTTCCCCAGTGACGGTCCTGCCTGGATTACCGCTGTAGCGCTCTTTCTTCGACCAGCTTCCCTGTAGATCGCACGCGAGCACCCAACGCCTCGACATAGAGATTTCAAGGCCAAGTTGAGCCAGGACGTTTTGCGCTGGGAAAAACCGGGCGTTTGTCCCCCTACCTCCCCCATAAACGCTGTAGCCTTTGACGTGCACCTTGGCAGGCAAGCTGTATTGACCGTAGGCTCTGATCGACATGTAATAAAACGAGGTAAGATGGATGAGTTTGCTCAGGCCGAGCCCCGCAGCCGTTACAAAAGAACCACCCCCTGTCCCGTCCGTCCCAAGCCTTTTCGGGTTTAAATTGCGCCATTTGCCCGTAGGAAGAAGCTCTTTCAAGGTGATTTTGACATTCGGATACCAGTTGTGTTGGGCTAGATCATCTTCATACAAATTAAAATCGACGGACAATGGCAAGTCGCCAAACCCCCACCATGTTTGACCTTGAAATCTGTTGTAAAATAACGCTGGCTGAATCGAAAAATCAATCGAATTCCCATAGCCAATTTGAAGCTGAGGCTGGAAGCTATAGCTCCAGAAAGTATGAGTCGACACCACCTGCCATCGGTTGTTGTAAGCGCCCGTTGTGGCCGTTGCAAAGAAATATGATTCGAAGTTGATGTGCCCGCCCGGGACGGTGAGTGCGGAAGGTGTTAAAATAGGGCCTGTGAACCACGCCTCGTAACCGTAGACTTTCACTGTCTGCGGCACATCAGCCAGTTCACCGTCTGCCACGGCGAGCAGAGGACAAAGTAAGGCTAATTTAAAAAAAAGACTTCTCATCAAATCGAGACTACAGAATTATGTAACCGAAGGCAACAGGTTTTCATGCTACCCATTCTGTACCAACTGATGGCAGCCACCGTAGCGCTCACATTGGGCAATACAACGTTATCCGTCGAAGTGGCTAAAACAGCTGAGGCGTTCGAAAAAGGCCTCCAAGACCGCACGTCGATCACAGACGATGAGGGGATGCTCTTCGTTTACCGCGAGCCGATGTTCCTTTCGTTTTGGATGAAAGACACAAAAGTACCCCTCTCGATCGGCTTTTTCGATGAGCGTCGGCGGTTGATCAACGTCGAAGACATGAACCCACCTGCCCATGGTCAAAAAGAAAGCGAATTACCAAAATTTACGAGCACAAGGCCAGCTGTGTACGCACTGGAAGTAAGGCAAGGGTGGTTTGAAGATCACAACATCAAGCCTGGGATGACATTCTACTTAGAGTAGTTGAACCTATCAGAACGGTTAGGATATACTTAGCCTGACATGACGAAGCAAAGAGCCAAACGCCCGTGGGGTGTTTTTGTTGCCATTATTGCCGCGATGATCTTTGGATCGTACGCAGGCAAAGATGCCGCCGTTCTGGGCTTCAGCCTGTATTCTGTGTTCGACACGATCGGGACAATCTTTCTCAATTCACTCCTCCTTGTCGTCGTACCTTTGGTTACAGCCTCGATCATCACAGGCATTTCCCGCATTCGTGGAGAAGAGGGTTTTGGTCGACTCGGCGTCAAAATGTTCACGTTTTACATTTCAACAAGCTTGATGGCAATTTTGATCGGCCTTCTCTTCGTCAACCTTTTTCATCCCGGCGCCTCCTTCTCGATGTCAACCGAAGGGCTCGATATGGAGAAGATGGCCAAACTCCAAAGCTCAGTTGCCAATGAAGAAGGGCATGCATTTATCCGGGTATTAATATCGATCATCCCCTCGAATATCGTTCGAGCCTTTGCTCAAGGTGAAATGCTCGGCGTCATTTTTTTTAGCCTCGTATTTGGTTATGCCATCACAAAAGTAGATGACAGCTCCGCTACCACGATGAAAAGCTTTTTCCAAAGCCTCTTTGCAACAATGATCCAATTCACCCGTGTCATCATGCGCTTTTTGCCGTATGGAGTATTTTGCCTTGTCGCTAAAGCGTTCATGGTATCTGGTATTGTTTCGATCGAACGACTTGCTTTATTCACTGTCACAGTCCTTTTATCACTTGCCACATTCATGTTCGTCGGCTTACCTCTAATGCTCAAGTACATCGCAAAAGTAAAGCCGCTGCGCCACTTTAGAGCGATGGCGCCCGCGCTCATCACCGCGTTCTCAACAAGCTCTTCTTCTGCCACCCTCCCCGTCACCATCGATTGCGTAGAAAAAAGGGCCGGTGTCTCGAACCGCATTTGCGGGATTGTCGTTCCTCTAGGTACTTCGATTAACATGTCAGGGTCTGCCCTGTATGAGTGCGTCGCTGCGATGTTTGTCGCACAAGCCTACGGAATTGAGATTTCGTTTGTGATGCAATTTGTCGTTGTCTTCATGGCACTGATCACGTCAATTGGCGTAGCGGGGATCCCCTCGGCAAGCCTCGTCGCAATCCTTGTGATCCTCAACGCGATCGGCCTCCCTGCAGAGGGGATCGGCTTATTTATCGCGGTAGATCGAATCTTAGATATGTGCCGCACCACCGTCAATGTCTTCAGCGACAGCTGCTGCGCAGTCCTCGTCGCTCGCAGTGAAGGCGAAACGCAGGTACTCTCTTAGAACTCGACTTTGTACATTTTTCGGATGCGAGTTTTGTAAGATTTTGACTTTCAATTGGTTACTAGCGCCTGCAATCGGCTTGAACAAGCCATTGCAGGCGCTAGTAACCAATTGAAGATCAAAAGATTGTGAAAATCGCACCGAAAAATGTACAAAGTCGAGTTAGAAGTAAAGATCTCTAAGCAGAGCAAGGACGATTTCGATAAAGATTAAAATGATGATCGTCATTTCAAGACGCGACGATTGCTGATGGTTCAGTTCATTGCTTAAGATTTCAAATAGCTCATGGAGTAGGTTCAGGCGCCGGTTCAAAAGTTCAACGCGCTTGCTCACATCAAGATAATGCAAAGCCCTGCGATAAAACGGCTCTAGTTCAGCGTGATCCCAGAAAAATTCGGGAGTATCCAAAATATCTGAATGGAGGTTGATGTAGTTGCGCTCTAAGAAAATTTCCCCCATTTTTTTGGAAGTCTCATGCCTCGATAAAGAGATCTTGCCCTTGTGCGCTAATTCCAACGGAAAGTGGCCGCTTGTCTCAACAGTCTTGGCGATTGCCTCTTCGAAAACGGTCAATTTGACCGATTGGGCAACCGCATATGCGATTGCCAGCTTTGTGAGGACGTCTTTTTTCTGGAGTACAATCTCATCTTCTTCAATTCTCATCTTGTCGCCGTAGGCGAACGTAAACTCATCGAGCTCAGAGCGAGCCAAAGGCTCTTTTTCAAACTTCTTTAAATTCCCAAGCCATTCTTTCTCCTCTTCTTCCAAAAAACCCCAAAAAAGGACAACGCCATACGAAAAGTAAAACACATCCCTTTTGACTCCCTCTTTGGGTTGAGTGTGAATAACGTTCCTGTAGAACTGGGCATTCCCCTGTAACTGGAGAAGTGGCATTAGGCGGGGCAAATCATAACCTGCCGCTGTACAATAAGCAGTGCATCGCATACGCAAAGAGTGAATAGAGCGCTGTTTAAATGCAAGCGGTCGTTGTATTTATACGCGTATAAAGCTACCATGTTTAGCAATGAAGTACTTGATCCTGACCATTTTATGTCTTTCTACACTCAGTGCGAGCGAGCGGATTGAAGAAGTGCCCTTGCCCGTTTCGCGATTCTTCAATCCCTCGCGGTATAAAATTGAAGTCGATCTAGACATGTCTCCCTATGCAGGGGGCGAAGATCTCTTATTCGGGGTGCGATCGTTGGAGCGGATCGAAGATTGGCTTATCGGCAACAATCCCGTTACAACATCGAGACAGGCCTATGGGCAAATGTGGCGCCTCGCAGAACTATGTCTTGTGTGGCTTCCGATCGATTACTTCACCACCGTGCTGCAACACGAAGTATTCGGCCACGGGTTCGTGATCCGCTCGTTTCCAAGCAATGTCGCCCGATGCAGCGCGTACCATTTCGGCACACCGCTCCCCTACGGCAGTGGAGGTGGAGCGACGTTCTATAAATTATCATCCAAATATACGACAACCCACGATGCCACATCCGCATTAGGCGGAGTCACCGCGACAGCCATTTTGGGACAAC
>JBDKJI010000024.1:0-5779 GCA_039796655.1 Chlamydiota bacterium
CAAAAAAGCGCTTGTCGCAGGCAATAGCGGCACTGAATTCTACGAAGTGTTGGCCAGTACAGTAGAACCTTTTTTGAACCCCGGTGGACAGCTCTTTTTTGAGATTGGATCTACGCAAAAAGAGGCGTTATTCAAAATCTTTGCATCAGGCCCTTGGGGTTGTAAAGAAATCATACCTGATTGGTCTGGAAAGGATCGTTTCTTTTTCCTTGAAAAAGAAACTGTTTTCTCCCTATAATGCGCGGGATAAGAACATGTTTGGTAACCTCGCAAATAAGCTCCGGGACGCGTTTTCGTTCATTGCTGGCAAGAAGGTGCTCACGGAGGAGAACCTCGCGGAAGCCGTTCGCCAGGTGCGTATGGCGCTATTAGAGGCCGACGTCAATTATGACGTTGCGATGCGCTTTGTTGCCGACGTAAAGCAGAAGGCGATTGGCCAAGCGTTGATCGGGTCGCTGAAAGCGGGCGAGCAATTTCCGAAGATTGTTCACGATGAGCTTGTGGCTCTCATGGGCGGCGGTGAGGCAGATCTCGATCTCAAGAGAAAGCCGGCGTTTATCATGCTGTGTGGTTTGCAAGGCTCTGGCAAGACGACCACGGCAGCCAAGCTTGCGGCGTACATTGGGCGGCAGCACCGCGGTAAAAAAGTGCTCCTTGTGGCAGCCGATCTGCAGAGGCCAGCCGCCGTGCTGCAGCTCCAAAAGCTCGGCTCTGATATTGGCGCTCCTGTGTTTGCGCTTGATAACGAAAAAGACCCCCTGCGCGTCGTCAAGATGGCGCAAGGCAAGGCGGTCATCGAAGGGTTTGATATCGTCATCGTCGATACGGCGGGGCGGCTCCATATCGATGACGCTTTGATGCGCGAGCTGCAAGAGATGAAAAAGATCGTGCAGCCGCAAGAGGTATTTTTCGTTGCGAATGCAACGACGGGGCAAGATGCGGTTCGAGTGGCCGCGGAATTTCACTCGAAAGTGGGCATTACAGGCTCCATTCTCACGATGCTCGATGGCAATGCCAGGGCAGGAGCGGCGCTTTCGATCCGCGCAGTGACAAATGTGCCCCTGCGCTTTGAAGGGGTTGGAGAGAAAGCACAAGACTTTCAGCTCTTTAATCCCCGATCGATGGCCGATCGGATTTTGGGGATGGGCGACATTGTGAATCTCGCTAAGAAAGTTGAGGAGCATGTCGATGCGGAAGAAAGTCGGAAGATGGCAGAGAAGCTCCGCCAGGCGACATTTACCTACAAGGACTATCTCAAGCAGATGGGGATGGTCAAGAAAATGGGGTCGATGCAGGGGCTTTTGAAAATGGTACCCGGGTTTTCTGCCCTGGGCGATCTCCAAGGATCGGATGAAGAATTTCGGCGTCTGGAGGCATTAATTTTGTCGATGACGCCGCGTGAGCGAGACGAGACAGACGAGCTATCGATCAGCCGCCGCAAACGCATTGCGAAGGGCAGCGGTGTGCCGGTCGACGACGTCAATCGCATGATGAAAGGATTTCAGCGGGTCAAGAAGATGTTTAAAGATATGCCCGCGTTAATGGGAAAGATGAAACACACAATGAAGGACAACAACAAATGGCATTGATCATTCGCATGAGACAGCAAGGCGCCAATAGTCGCCAACGTTTCCGTATCGTCGTCGCAGACTCCAGATGGCCGCGCGATGGCAAGTACGTTGAGAAACTCGGCTGGTATAATCCGTTTGGCCAAGATCTGAACAACTATTTTGTCGACGTCACCCGGTTACAATATTGGATCGGTATGGGTGCGCAAGTGAGTGATCGCGTTAAGTCGCTGGTTGCAAAATGCGCTCCAGAAGTAGTGAAGGGGATCTCGGCAAAGCGGGTGGCTAAGCGCGATAAAGAGCGCACCTTACGCAAGCGCAGGGCTGCGAAAAAGAAGTAGTTTTGGATGCGCATCACTCTTCTCTCGCTCTTTCCAGACTATTTTGTCCAGCCTTTGAACTTCAGTATTTTGAAGAGAGCACAAGAGAAGGGGATTTTGCAGATTGAGCTCCTCGACATCCGCGATTTTGCGGAGGGCAAGCACCGGAAAGTGGACGATCGCCCCTTTGGTGGCGGACCGGGAATGGTGCTGATGCCGGGGCCAGTTGTCAAAGCGATCCGGAGCGTAAAAGGCCCAGGATCGCGCGTTGTCTACCTTTCTCCGCAGGGAGAGAAGTTGACAGCAAAAAAATGTGAACATCTCGCTACATGCGATCACTTGATTCTCCTCTGTGGCCACTACGAGGGGATTGATGAGAGAGCCATCCAAAGCGAGGTTGATGAAGAAGTGAGCATTGGCGATTATGTGCTCACCAGCGGATGTCCTGCTGCTGTTGTTTTGGTCGATGCCGTGGCTCGGTTTGTTCCGGGCGTGATCGGGCATCCTGAAGCGGCGGCACAAGACACGTTTCAAGAAGGGATATTTGAAGGGCCGCAGTATACGCACCCTGTCCTGTTTGAAGAAGAAATGGTTCCTGCCGTGCTGCGTGGGGGGAATCATGCTGAAATCGCAAAGTGGCGAAAACAAGAAGCATTGAAAAAAACAAAGCGGGTTCGACCCGATTTATTGCAAGAGAAGGAGTAAGCCTCATGGGCCGTTTACCGATGATTGAAGAACTCGAGGCCGAGTACATGAAGAAAGAAACCACCTCATTCAAGGTGGGGGACACCGTTTGCGTCAACACGCGGATTATCGAGGGAGAAAAAGAAAGGCTCCAAGCATTTACCGGCACTGTTGTTGCGAAGAAGGGAAGAGGTCTTTCTGAAACATTCACTCTGTACCGTACCGCGTATGGATCGAGCATGGATAGAGTCTTTTTGCTCCATAGTCCTCGCATCGCGAGCATTGAGGTCATTCGTTCAGGTAAGGTACGGCGCGCCAAGCTCTATTACCTCAGAGGGCGATCGGGCAAAAAGGCGAAGGTTGAAGAGCAATATTCATCCGCCCCTGCGGCCGAAGCTAAGGCAATGCCTGCAGCACCGCAAGCATATACCCAGAGGGATTGAAAATTTGGGAAACGGGCAAGAAGGCTTCTTCAGATTCTCGATCTGGAGCGAGCGGCTGTGCCCTAGAGCACGCCGCGAGCGAAGATGAGAAGTCTGAAGAAAAGCCGACGCCGCCCGAAACCAATTTTTCAATCACGAGGGGTATAAATGCCCGAATGGATTGCTGAAGAGCGGCGTCTTCGTGCGGAAGGGTTTTCTCGCATCGCGGGCGTCGATGAAGCAGGCCGCGGCCCCCTTGCGGGGCCTGTCTATGCAGCTGCATGCGTTTTGCCAGAGGGTCTTGTCATTGCCGGTCTCAATGACAGCAAACAGCTGAAACCGGCTCTACGAGAGCAGCTTTTCGAACAGATGGTGCATACGCCCGGGTTACAGTACGGTGTCGCGTGGGCAAGCGTTGAAGAGATCGACAAGCACAACATTTTGCAAGCTACCCTCAAAGCAATGCGCCGAGCCGTTCGGCACCTCCCCGCACCGCCCGATTACATCCTCATCGACGGCAACCAAAAGCCCCGTTTAACAACGCCCTCAGCGTGCATCATCAAAGGGGACGCCAAAGTCGCGTGCATCGCAGCGGCTTCTGTTTTTGCCAAAGTGCTTCGGGACCGCGCCATGCGCCTCATGGCAGAGGCGTGGCCGGGCTACGGTTTTGAGCGCCATTTTGGGTATCCGACACAACTGCACCGCGCAATGCTTGCCCAAAAAGGCCCCACGCCTATCCATCGTAAATCGTTTCTATAGTAGGATATAAAAGTATGTCAGATAGCATGACCGGATTTGGCCGGGCGGAAGTCATTGGGAAGCTTGGCAAAATTGCCTGTGAGGTGCATTCGGTCAATCGAAAGTACCTTGAAGTATTCGTTTCGTTGCCTCGAGAGCTCAGCCGCTACGAACATGAAATCCGCAAGCAAGTAGCCTCGGTGATTAGCCGGGGGCAAGTGAACCTTCGCGTTCTCGTAGCGCCGAGCGAGGCTGATTCCGAATCTGTCTTGCCATCCGTTGATCGACTTCGGACTTTGCAAAAAGGGTGGGGGCAACGCGCTCATGAGCTCGGCTTAGACCCATCGCAGATCGACCTTCGGTTCTTGGCCTCGCAGTGCGAGAAAGAAGAGGCTTTAGCTCACGTAACACCAGAGGACGAGCGCTCTTTGCACCGGGTTGTAGAGATGGCGTTGCTAGCCCTTATTCAAATGAAACGAACCGAAGGGAAAGCGTTGGCGCAAGACATCGAAGAGCGGCTCCAAACGATCAAGTCGCATGCGAGTCAGATCGAGCCTTTATTTAAAGCCACCGTCGAAGCTTACAAAACAAAGCTCAAGGCGCGCCTTTTTGAAGTTCTAGGCGAAGGCTCTGATGAGCGGTTCCTTCGAGAAGCCCTCCTGATGTCCGACAAGCTCGATGTATCCGAAGAGCTCACGCGGATCGATTCTCACCTTGCGCAGTTTGCTCAAGTGTTGCATACAAAAGGGTCAGGGCGCAAAATGGAGTTTCTCTTGCAAGAGCTTATGCGTGAAGTGACCACGACAGGTTCTAAGTCGGCCGATGTTCGGATCTCGCATCTTGTTGTGGACATGAAAGCAGAGCTTGAGAAAATCCGCGAACAGATTCAAAACATCGAATAATGGAACAAGTACTCGGTAACAGGCAGCGTGGTCTTATCTTCGTTATCAGTGCCCCTGCGGGCACTGGCAAGACGACCCTTGTCCGGATGTTGTCCCAAGAGTTTTCTTGTGTCGTCGAAAGCATCTCCTACACAACCAGGCCCCCTCGCGCGACAGAAATCAACGGGCGAGACTATTTTTTTGTTACACAAGCTGAGTTTCAGCGCAAGATTGCCGCTGACGATTTTCTCGAATACGCCCAAGTGTTCGGCGAATACTACGGCACATCTAAAGCTTATGTCGAAGAGACAATTTCTCAGGGCAAGCATATCGTTCTCGTCATCGACACACAAGGGGCTTTACAGCTCATGGGATTTTTAGAAGCAACGTTTATCTTCATCAGCCCTCCAGATCTCATGGAGCTCAAATCGCGCCTGCATAGGCGCCGCTCTGAAAGCGAAGAGGTGATCGACCGCAGGCTCTCCTGGGCTGAGAAAGAAATGGAGCTTGCCAAGCGCTACGATTACCACATTGTCAATAAAAATCTTGACATAGCCTACCAAGTGCTACGCGCAATCCTCATCGCTGAAGAACATACTAACTTTGAAGAAAAGTGCTGATCAGGTATACTCCGGGGCGTTGATTTTTGGGGATAAGCGATGACGTCGGAACAATTAACCTGTGAACGTTTGAGGAAGAAGTTTAAAAACAACTTTGACCTTTGCAATTTTGCGATTCAGGTAGGACGCACGTCGCTGCTCGGCGGATCGCAAGCGACTTTGACTGAGATCATTGACGACGTAAATGAGCGAGCCAGTGAGTCGCCCCAAGCCAACAAGTAAGCCGATTCTCATCACCTCAGCTCTGCCTTACGCAAATGGGGCCATCCACTTTGGGCACCTTGCTGGGGCCTATCTTCCCGCGGACATTTACGCTCGGTTTGAGAGACTGCGAGGGCGCCAGGTGCTCTACATCTGCGGTTCTGACGAGCATGGTGTTGCGATTACTCTGAGCGCTGAGCTTGCTAAAAGAACACCCAAACAGCACGTCGATCTCTATCATGAGACGAACCTTCGATTGTTTCGGGCTTTGAATTTCTCGTTTGATTATTACGGCCGAACGACCTCGCCCTTGCACGCCCGTTTGACACAAGACTTCTTCTCTGT
>JBDKJI010000025.1:0-9383 GCA_039796655.1 Chlamydiota bacterium
TTTAGAGCTACCCAAGCGGAAGAAAAGCTACGCCGAGACAACATTCAAGGTAAAAACAAAGCGAATCAAACTCACTTTGATGTAGGTAGAAAAGTCCGTCAAACGTTAAAGAATTGGGCGGCGCTATGCCAGAGGACCTGCCTGTTGCTGAAAAAGGAGTTATTCAACTGGAAAAGGAAATGAACCAAAAATCTATAGAGAAAGTTAAGACAAAAATTATTTAAACCAGGGGGCTGTATCCATCATCACGGGAGTGTAGTGATGATGTGTATGAGCATGCCACAAGTAGCCAGAGAGCGTCACAATTTGACCAAGATGTTCACGTAACCAGCTTTTGTCAAAGTCACCGGTCAACTCCAATTCATGACATCTTAAACTTTCCCGAATGGATTCAGGTGAATGAAAAACCGCATGCACAGGTGTATTACAGGCGATCTCGAATGATGCTGGGTCCACTTTTATAATAAAGCGGTCTACGGTCCCAAGCTCTTGGTTTTCTGGGTCTCTGTCCAATACTCGTAAAGCCAACTCTCCCGACATTGAGACTAGACGCTCTGGTTCATCGATAGGTAAAACCAATGAGGTGTCACCCTCCCACAACCAATTTTCTTCACTGAAGCAAAAAGTGGAAGAGAAAAAACATAATAGAAGACTAGCAAACCATCTCACGAAACCGTTTTGCATGATATTCGGGCCTCAAATACATCGTACCATTTGAACAATGAACAACAATAGCATGAATTCTCCATTCCTGAGCAAGAATTACGGCTTCTTGCTTGGAAATCCAACCAATATTTCTATCTGTTGTAAGTGGTTGTATATAAAAGAATCTGGGTGAGAGGATTTGAACCTCCGACCTCTTGCACCCCATGCAAACGCGCTAGCCAAGCTGCGCTACACCCAGATGTTCAGAAGACATGACGGAAGCGACGCCCTCGAATTGGAACTCGGCGCGCTTGAACTCTTTCAAGCCGTGCCGCGCGCACTCTTCCACGATGCGCTCTAACGAGTCGCCGGGGTGGAGTTCGAGTGATGAAATATCGACCGAAATAGATGCTGAAAACAATACCCCATTTCGAATGCCCTTTACTTTGAAGTTCGCGAAAATCGCCTCTTTCTTGCGGATGATGTTGGTAAATCGAATCACGTTATTTTCGGCCAAATTCTTCAATGTCGCCCCCTTTGGGAAGGGGCCATTCTAGAGGGAAAAGCTCTTTGCTGTCAATGACAGGCTCATGGTACTATCGCGTCGCGATGACAGGCACAAAATCACCCACCGCTTACATGGACGCCTCGTGGTTAGAGCGCCTTGCCCCTGAGTTCGAAAAGCCTTATATGGCGCGGCTACAAGAATTCTTGGGACAAGAACAGGCTAGCGACGCTGTAGTATACCCCCCATTCGGCCAGATTTTCGAGGCGCTGTGCCTCACCCCCTTCGATGAGGTCAAGGTCGTCATCATGGGTCAAGACCCGTACCACGGTCCAGGCCAAGCGCACGGCCTTGCCTTCAGCGTCCCACCGGGCGTGCCAATACCCCCATCGCTGCAAAACATTTTTAAGGAGCTGAAAAGTGACCTTGGCGTTGTGCCTCCAAATCACGGTTGTCTTGAGGGCTGGGCAAAGCAAGGCGTCCTGCTTCTCAACGCAACCCTTACTGTGAGAGAAGGACAGCCCAAATCGCATTATGGACAAGGTTGGGAGGTCTTCACCGATGCCGTCGTCCGACTTTTGTGCCAAAAACAAGATCCAATTGTCTTTTTGCTTTGGGGCAAATCAGCTCTCGAAAAATTCCAACACATCCACGACCCCGCACAGCCGGCACGCCACCTCGTACTCACAGCACCCCACCCATCGCCTCTTTCTGCTTATAATGGTTTCTTTGGGTGTAGGCACTTTTCCAAAACAAATGAGTTTTTGCAGAGGCAAAGTAAAAAAATAGTGAAATGGAGCCTAATTTGATCTATCTGTTATTTTATGGGTATGAACCTATCCCACTATTCAAATAGTCCGCTTTTCGAGCTTTTTTCCCTTTTTTTAAAGATCGCTTCTTGGGCTACTTGTCAAGTAGGCCCTGCGAAGCGATCTTTAAAAAGTGTGAAAAAAACTGCAAAAATCAAACCTTTTGAATAGTGGGATAAGTTCATGGCGCCATCTAGGTCCTCATCTCTTCTCGCACCAATCTTTTTTACATTTTTCGTCGATAACTTTTGTTGGGCAATCGTATTCCCCATTTTTGCCCCTTATTTCATGGACCCTGGTAATCAGGTGTTTGACTACACCGTCTCAGAGTCGACAAGGGCCCTTTTTCTGGGATTGTTTTTGATGGCTTTTTCGCTCGGACAGTTTATCGGAGCGCCGATCCTCGGCGAATACGCCGATCGACATGGCAGAAGAAACGCACTTCTGATCACCATTTTGTTCACCATCGGCGGTCTTGCCTTAAGTGCCTGGAGCATGCAAGTGGGCCATCTCGTGGGCCTTTTTATTGGACGCCTTTTGACGGGCGTGTTTGCAGGTAATATGTCGATATGCTTGGCCGCGGTCACCGATTTGAGTCACACAGAAACAGCCAAGGTCAAAAACTTTGGCTATCTTTCCGTTTGCGCGGGGCTATCGTTTGTCATGGGAGCCTACGTGGGAGGCAAATTATCCGATGCGACCGTGAATCAGAGGTTCGAACCCGATGTTCCCCTGTGGATCGCAACAGGACTGACTATGCTCAATTTTTTGTATGTTCTGTGGAAATTCAATGAAACAGCCAAGATTGATGAAAGCAAACCGTTTGCATTTTTTGAATGTTTTAAAAATATCGGCAAAGCGCTTTTGACAAAGCGGATCAAACGGATGTATCTCGTCTTTTTTCTGTTCTTGATCGCATGGACTGTCTTGCTTCAATTCACGCCCCTTTTAATGGTCCAACGATTCGGCTTTACAAGCTCGAACATCGGCGATTTGGCCCTCTACATGGGACTCTGTTGGGCGTTTGGCTCCGGTTATCTGAATAAACTCTTGCTTCGCTACTTTAAGCCCCTCCAGACCCTCGAAGCGTCCTTAATCTTAATCACCCTATTTACAGGCCTGATCGCACTGCCATTTGGCTTTTACGGCAGCGTTGGTGTGATTGGCTTTGCTGTCATGGTCAGTAGCATTGCCTGGCCGCTTTGCACAGGGGTAATATCGAGTCGAGCTCCACCAGCGATCCAGGGCAAAATTTTGGGCATCTCCCAATCGGTGCAATCTCTTGCCATGGCAATTGCCCCAGTCATCGGTGGTCTGGCCTACAAAGCTTCCTTGCAAACGACGTTTCTCGTCGGCGCCGGCGCAAGCCTTCTCGCTTCAGTCCTTTACTTCACCCTAAAAAATCGAAGTTCTTAAAAAGTTTTTAAGAAGACTGTAATCAGGGGAATTCGATAAACTGCTGCGAGTTTTTATTGGGGAGAGTCACATTATGGCTATCGCACTATCCGTTACCGCACCTCAAACGATGCGTTTTAGCCTCGACCGAATCTATACTGGGTGGAGCCGAGAAGATTGCACCTTAGAAAAAGTTCGCCGTTGTGTAAGTTCCGTTTTTGCGGCCATCATCACAGATGCGGAAAGAAGAGCTTCTAGTAGAGATCCTCGGGTGTTACAGCAAGGGTTTTATGGGGCCAATGAATATGCAGTGTTGTTATCGGACACAGACTCTGCAAAGGCACGCTATGAATACCTTAGGGATAACAATTGTTTTTACCACGGACAGCCGCCAAAAGGATTCGATCGTATTGATTGTGAATCTTCGCTGACTCAAAAGGAATGTAATGGTTATCAGTTGAGAACAGGCGTAAAACCCTCAGATGGACTAAAAAACGTTGCCAACACATTTTGCCTGATCGACTGCGGAGAAGCGGTAGAGTTTGCATATTACTGTGTTTTACTAGAAGCTTTCGGAGAAGACAAATTTAACGAATACTTCAAGGCTGATGGAGACAACCCACTCCAATTTAGAACAGATATCTATAAGACACCCCTTCGTCATTTTTTTGATGCAAAACTCTCTGCTCCGCCTGCATCCATTCAGCTAGGTGATCATGTGTATTTCGCTAACTTGTCGGCCTATCACGTTCGTCATCGCGATGGCGATGCAGCTGGCTACCACGCTATTTGTGTTGAAGATGGAGCAACACCAAAGTTTCTCGGTTTTGGGCTTGATTCCGGTGGTTTAACAGAAGAAGAGGTCATTCAGGTCTTAGTGAAAGCCTATAATGCAGAACCGATTGATCGAGAAACGATTTATAACCCTACCTTTATTGCATGCATGGTAGAAGCAGATCGCAGGTTAAAGATAAAGTTCGGTGGTAAGGTCTTAGAAGGAGAAGATACTGCGCCGCGAATATCTTTCCAAATGTTTCGTGAAGTTCAATATCAGCATCCTGGAGAATGCGGTTTGTTACCTTTCGTTGCATCACGCCTGTCACCAAATAAAATTGCAGAGTACTTGTCTTGAAAAAATGAATATCGTTTCGTACGCTGCAGGAGATGGATCAAAGTCTTGAAGAGCCGGTCGACTTGATTGAAGAGGCGCGCCGTCTCGAACAGAAAATGAAGGAATTTCTTGCGTCGACTGCGCACGTCCAAAAGTGTTATGAACTTTGGGAAAGTGCATCGAATGTGGAATGTATAGACAAGTAACAGCCAGGCTTTCTGCCCATTACAAAGAAGCGAAATCTTCCCTTGCACTCTTTGGCGATACCGCCTCAAGAAAAGCTTATCTAACATCGCGTTTCCCCGCGACGCGCGCTGCGATGAGAAGCGCTTTGGGGCGCATGCCTCGAGGCGTTCGTTTACAGAGCTGGCTTGATTTGGGCGCGGGATTCGGCAGCGCCTCGTGGGCTGCCATCGATATGTTCCCAGAGCTGGCCCAAGGCCAACTTTGGGAATTGAGTAGAGAGGCTATTGATGAGGGGCCAAGCGAGCCCAGATTCTCGTGGGAACAGGTCAACCTAGAACACGTTAAAGAGTTCCCAAAGGTCGATCTTGCCATGATGTCGTATAGTCTCGGCGAACTCAAAAACCAAACACGCCTTCTAGAACGATTGTGGGCAAGCGAACCCGCTTATGTTGTGATTGTTGAGCCAGGCACGCCCCGCGGATTTGAGGTTGTTAAAGAAGCAAGAAACACGCTGCTTAAGTTGGGCGCCTCGTTAGTTGCCCCATGTCCGCATGCGATGGCTTGCCCAATGAAGGCAGGCGACTGGTGCCATTTCTCTGTGCGCCTCGAACGGACAAGAGAACATAAACATAGCAAAGGAGGCGTTCTCGGGTATGAGGATGAGAAATTTTCCTATATCATTGCGGCGCGTGTCTGCGCGCCGATACGCAGAGACGTCATCATTCGACATCCCAATAAACAAAAGGGACATGTCATTTTACAATTGTGCACCCACAAGGGTGTCACTGAGCCGCGGACTGTGTCGAAAAAAGATAAAGAAAAATATACACTTGCCAAAAGCGCCGTCTGGGGCGATTTTATAGAACCTTAATAATCCAAGACCTGTTATACTAAGACAGGGTGATTGATGGATTGTAAAGCAGTTTTACATCGGCTCTTGTCGAGGCCGATCAAGAAAAATATTGGTATCGAAGTCGACGTGCAGACCGGCCAGGTGACATTATCGATGCCCGTGTTTTCGAACCAAGCGTCGCTCCCTGAAGCGGTCGTACAATATGTTGAAGCAAGACACGGCCATGTGTTTCGCCCTCACCGAACAACGTTTCACTTAAATGAAGACAATCAGGTTATTTTGCAGCAGAAGCTTGATCGGAAAGACCCGAGCATGCGCGCTGCAGTTCTTGCCTTTTGGCAACTGGCGCAGTATTGCCATCGTCTGCTGATGGGCGTAGCACAGGACTCTGTGCGTCCGTGCATCCAAGACTAAACGGAAATAGGACTCACTGAACCGACTTTCTTTGCGTATTTTTTCAATAACGGCTTCACTTCTTTTTGAATAAACAATTCGACTTGTTCAGGGGCACGGCCAATCAAGGCGGCGATGTCCGCCTTAGCGTGCGCTTCCTTTTTTGTCAGGCCAAAATCTTTGTCCGTCGCTACTGCATCGAGCAGCGCCGCGAGAGGCTTTTTAGCGCGCGCGGTCTTTGCATGAAGCTGCTTTAATTTGGCATGCAGTTGTTGTCGATCGCCTCCCTTCTTAACGGCGGCCATGAGCAGGTTTTCGGTGACGAGTTTGGGCATTTCATCCAATGCTTTTTCTACCGACAACTTTGAATTGATGTGCAGATGATCTACGATGTGGATCAGCAAGTTGAGGATGGCGTCAGCACCGAGAAAACAATCTGGGATTGCTAATCGACGATTCGACGAATCGTCGAGCGTTCTTTCGAGCCACTGCGTTGAGGCTGTGAGAAGGCCGTTTTGTGCCGAGGTCATTACGAATCGCGCAATGCCACACACGCGCTCAGAGTAGATTGGATTTTGCTTATACGGCATGGCAGAAGACCCCACTTGCGATGCGTCAAAGTGCTCAGTCATCTCTTTATCATGTGCCAAAAGGCGGATGTCGGTTGCCATCTTGTGCGCTCCCGACGCAAATGTCGCAAGCGCGTTGAGCACCAAAGCGTCCCATTTGCGGCTGTAGGTCTGCCCGCATACATCGACAACCCTCTCAAACCCAAACTCTGAGGCAATCTTTTTTTCTAGTGCGCCCACTTTCGTGTGGCTCTGGTTGAGTAACTCCAAAAACGAGCTCTGTGTTCCTGTCGCCCCTTTTACACCGAGCATGGGCAGCATCTCTTCCAAACGGATCCACTCTTGTAAGTCTATCCACAAGTCATATACCCACAATGAGATGCGCTTTCCGATCGTAGTGGGTTGAGCGCTTTGATAGTGGGTGTAACCGAGGCATGGATCATGTGCGTGTTTGAGGGTAAGTTCACTTGCAGCGCGGAGAAGAACGAGAAGTTTACCGATGAGCAGGCCGAGAGCTTCTTTCATTTGGATGAGCTCGCCGTTGTCGGTGACATAAGTAGAAGTGGCTCCCCAGTGGATAATAGGGCGTGCTTTTGGGCAGAGATCTCCGAAGGCCAAAATGTGGGCCATCACATCGTGTCGCGTCGTTTTTTCATGCTTTGCGATCGCTTCCCAATCGATGTTGGAAAGGTGGCGTTTCATCTCTTGGATTTGGACTGCTTTAATCGGAAGCCCAAGTTTTTGCTGAGCTTCAGCGAGAGCAATCCAAAGTTTGCGAAATACAATGGCTTTATAGCGCGGCGAAAAAAGATACGACATCTCGCTACTAGCGTATCGAGATGTCCAGGGGCTCGTATAAGAACTGAGATCACTCATCGCGGACGAGCGATTGTAGCTGCGCAATCAGGCTGCGAAGGGCGCTTCTATCTTCGTTCGATGGTTCGCAGTAAGGATTTTTCAGCACTTCTCTTGCTCGTTTTAGATAGCTGATTGCATGCGAAGTAAGATTGGGTTGTCGTCCGTCGTCTTCGGGCAGCGGAAACTGCACACGAATCAGTTGCAAGAGCTCTTGTTTTGTTTGTCCGTTATAGCTTTTGACGATGTCTTCTTTTTGCTCGATCGAACCGGCACGACTGGCCAAGCTGTAAATGACCTGGCGCGGCATTTGGTCGATTTTAGTGTGGAGTGCAGGCGGCATCGAGGTATAAAATTCATAGTACTGCAAGAAGTTGTAGGGCGTTTGACGGTTGCCATACGTGGCAAAGAGCCAGGCTGTGAACGCTCCGTCTTTATATTTTTTCAAAAGATCTTGCGCTTTCTTGACTCTTTCACCGTGCAAGATGACCGCTTGGTTGGTGATCGCTTTGACTTCCGATGTGATCGAGCTCAAATGTTTTAGATCTGCGTCGATGTCGTAAAAGTCGCTGTGGCGAAAATCCCTGAGTATCTGGGCAAGATCTTCTTTTTCCCGATCGTTGAGAGCCGTCACTCGAAAGACACCCGAAAAACTCGACAGATCTCCATTGGAAGAACGCTCGACAAGAGCGGTCATTTTGGCCTGGGCCGATGTGTCGCGTGCTTTGAATCGGAGATTGAGAAGGTCGTTGAATTTAGACATCTTCAAATCCTCGTTAAAATTTCAGAAGTAAGAGCCGCGTAATCATCCGAAGCGCGCGCTTTTGGCGCGGTCTCGAAAATCGGTTTCCCGTAAATCGTGGCCTCAGATACTGCGATATCGCGTCTCACTTTTGCTTGCAAGAGTTTTCCTGGAAATGTCGTTTCGGTCACTTTTAAAAACGCATCGTTGCTCTTACCTCGCGGATTCCAAAATGAGAGCGCAACGCCGAGCACTTTGGTGCCATGTCTTTCTGAAATATTATTGATGAACAACGATAAACGCTGCAGTCCTTTGACACTGTAAAACTCAGGCGTTGCACAAACGAGTGAGTAGTCCGATGCGATCAGCGCCGATTCAGTGAGCCAGCATAATGAGGGCGGCGTGTCGATCAGGATAAAATCGTAATTCAGATGGCGGAGCACTTCTTTGAGTCTTTCGTGCGAGTAGCGATCAGCGGCAAGAGAGCCTGACACTTCGACACGCTCAAGCCACGTGTCTGCCGGGATGATGTCCATGTTCGGTATGCACGTGGGCAAAATCACATCGGAAATCGACTTTTCGCCTTGCAATATGGGCGCCATGCTGTCTTGCTCATCGGGATCAAAGCCAAGCCCTGTCGTCAAGTTGGCTTGGGCATCGAAATCGATGAGGAGCACTCGTCTGTTATGGAACCGACACAGTGCCGATCCGAGATGGAGTGTTGTCGATGTTTTCGCAGTGCCGCCCTTAAAGCTGCAAACCGAAATAATCTGCATGGGTTAGCCCCCTGATTGTTGGGCGCTTGCGTAAGGTGACATCAGCGCACGTTCATCCCTTTCCGTAACGACTTTAGCAAGAAAGTTTGAAATGTCAACTTCACCGTGGACGACATTGTCGCGCGTTCGCAGCGAGGCATTTTTTTTCTCCACTTCGGCATCACCGACGGTGAGCATGTAATTATATTTGAGAAGCTGCGCTTTACGCACTTTCTTGCCTACTGATTCAGATGTGTCATCGACATCGCACAAAAGGCGGGCCTTTCGAATTTGTTTGGCTACTTCATGAGCATACGGCGCATGTCGATCGGCGACCGTCATAATACATACCTGATATGGACTGATCCAAAGAGGAAACTTGCCGCTAAAGTGTTCGACGAGGATGCCGAAAAATCGTTCGATCGACCCCAAAATAGCACGGTGCACCATGACGGGTCTTTTATGCTGCCCATCGGCGTCGACGTATTCAAGTTCGAATTTTTGAGGCAGCCCGAAGTCGAGCTGAATCGTACCGCACTGCCAGTTACGGCTGAGCGCGTCCCGA
>JBDKJI010000026.1:0-9580 GCA_039796655.1 Chlamydiota bacterium
GTCAAAAACGGGGTCGTATTCAGAAAGGCGCATCTCATATTGGACGCTCGCATCGATATAGCCCTTTTGTCCGTAGAGCTCCTTAATCGCCTGCGCCGTGTCGCGCACTTTATCGGGCGAATAGGTACCGCCTTCGACGGCTTGCGATCGTTGCATGAGTTCTTCTTTTGTGAAAAGTTCTCCGCCGCAAAATGAAACAGAGCCAAAATGAAAGAGCTGTCCTCGGTGCGCTTCGATGTGAACGATGAGTTTACCTGTGTCGGGGTCGTCTTGCAATTGGATGTCGACCTTTGCATCGGCGTAGCCCTTATTATGGAGCAGATTCAAAATCGTCATCCGATCTTGCTCCAGTAGCTCGTCGCGGTAGATCCCTTGCCCCGTTAGCCATGAAAGCAGGAAATTGTACTTTTTTAAGTACATTTGCTCTTCGATGGCTGATTTTTCATCAGAGGTAAAACCTTCTAGAACAATTTTTTTAATGTGGCCCGAACGACCCTCGACGATGTGAATGTCGATATCGACTTTATTTGTGCCTGGGATTGGGATGATGTTGTACGAAAGTTGGGCTTCAAAATACCCTTTTTTGAAGTAGAACTCTTTGACTTTGTTGAATGCCTTGTTGAATTCAGCGCGGTTGAATACTTGATTTGGCTGCACGTCGAGTTCGCTTTGCAATGTCGATGATTTGTATCGCTCGTTGCCTTCCCACGTAATGCGGTGGATATATGGGCGCGGTGTGACATAAATCGTAATGGCAATCGAATTGTCTTTCAATGAGACGGTGGGTTCGACTCGGTCAAATTCAGCCGCAAGTGTCTTTAAGTCGTTGTCGAAGATTAGCTGTGAGAATGTGTCGCCTTCCTTGGTGCGCATTTTTGCCATGTAGACGCGGGGGTCGACGTCCGTGTCGCCCTGGGATACGACGACGATCTCTACTTTGGCAACTTTTTTGTCCTCGTAGAATTCGCCAGCAGCAAGTTCAATTGCAACCGCAATAAAAAAGAGCAAAGAGCGTGTCGTGAATCTGTGAAACATAGTGCTGGTCGCCGATTATAAGCGGCGCTTTGCAAAATGTCAAAAGCGATGTATAACGCGAGGGATTGAAAATTTGGGAAATGGGCAAGGAAGGCTGCTTTAAATGTTCAGTCTGGAGTGATTGGCCGTGCTCTAGAGCACACCACGAATGAACATTTGCAGCAAAGCCGAAGTCGCCCACAACCAATTTTCAGTCACGAGCGGTATATGGCTTTGGTGGCTATTGCAATGGTTATCAGTAATATTGCGATTGTGCAGAGCCACAATGCGATTGTGCAGAATCTCAAAAAGGATAGGCGTAGTGCAACGGATGCTGTCGTAGACGGTCTTGGAAACTGTTCTAGAATAGTTGCAGAAGTTCTTTGTCTTGTTGCGAGGGTCGTTTCTGGGCGCTCGCTATGTTCGAGGCGTGCGACGCAATCGTGGGCTAATACTAGAACAGAAGAGCTGGACGGTGGCCTTTGGTTTAGGCGTTCCGTTATGAACGTAAGGCATGCTGTTACGCATTGACTTGTTACGGGCCCTGATGCCAAAAGATCGTTTATTTGACGAAGGTATCTTTCACTATTAAGTGGTCCAGACCCTTGTGCGCGGATGACGACTGTCTGAACAATCGACGAGCGTTCTCTTGTCGGCAAAATTTGGTAAAGGGTGCGCTCAAAAGCGTTGAGCCTCGTTCCTTCCCGATTACCGATCATCCTCAGGATTACATTTCGCAATGGTTGTCCTAGCAGTGCTTCTAGGATTGGCATTAAATTATATGTATCTATATCTTGGGGAGTTTGAGCCGCCATCCAATGGGTGAACTGGATTACAATGTGTTCTAAATCTGCAGGGGCGATGTGGGGAACAATATGCCGAATGATCTCGAGATTACTTCCTTCTACGGCGCGTCGGAGCATTTCCGCTGTGAATGGTGAGTCGCCTCCCAATCTCGGGTGGGTGGCAAAATATAGAAACTGCTCGTAATCATTTCCAGCAGCTTCTCGATGCGCTCTAATCGTAAAAAATTCGGGCGGCGGCGGATCTCCAAGCTCATCTTGACGGTCAAACACATCATTGAGAAGTTCCCAATGCCCGTATGCATCTAATTGATGGCAGGCGCGTTGCCAAAACAGATGTTCCATATCGTCAGGGTCGTGTCGAGCCAGTACTTGGAGTACGTCGAGATCGCCATGGATAGCTGCGGCTTCTACAGCGGTCCAGTATACAAGACTATATACAGGTCCTTCTGTAAAGATGGCTGCAATCTCGTTGGGATCTAATTGGGCTACTATAGCCACAATGAGTCGTGCGGGATCTCGCGCGTCTCTCAGAGTGTCGTGTAAATCCACTGCGTCCCTCACATCTAAAGCGATGAGCTGATCGAGCTCTAACTCTGGGGGAAGATTGAAATTTGCGGGGGTATCTATTACGGAAGGCGGTCTGGCGCCGACTGGTCGCGCGGGAGGCGAAACTGTAATGGTAGTTGGGTTTGTGCATCGCAGGCAGGGTACTGAAGTGAATTCGCCGCGTCGTTGCATGCCAGCGACAATGGTATCTAGGCACTCCTGATGAAGATAGTGTGGTTCTTTACCTTCAGCGTCGATCGTCGAGTCTGTGTGTCGCATTTGGATAAGGGGAGCTTCTTCTTCCCCGTGCCAACAAAAAGAACATGGATTATTGCTTACTGATGCCATAAAAAGTTTCAGTTATTATAGCGTAATTTTTAATTAAAAGCATCTGATATAATTTTATTTAAAAAGCGAGGCGACCTTGTAGGGCGCGGGCCAGGGTACTGCCGTCGATGTGCTCGAGGCTGCTGCCCATGGGCAGACCGAAGGCCAGCCTTGTGATTGCAAGACCTTGATTTACAAAATGTTGCTTCAAAAAAAGGGCTGTTGTATCGCCTTCCAGAGTGGCATCGAAGGCTAAGATGAGCTCTTGGATGGCGTGGGTTTTGATGCGCGCTTCGATTTTGTCGAGGCGGATTTGATGGGGGTGTCGTCCATCGAGGGGTGATACGAGGTGTTCGACGACGTGATAAAGACCTCGGTAGGTCTTGGTTTCCTCGATCGCAAAGACGTCCCTCTGGGAGGCGATGAGGCACAAAGATGCCCCGTCTTTTGAGCGTTCGCAGTAGGTGCAGCGCCCCGCATCAGTCATGCACCCACAGGTGGGGCAAGGTGGTAATTTTTCTTTGACGTGGGCAAGTGTCGCCCCCAGCGCGACGAGCTCTTCATTCGTCCAGGTCAGAAATTCGAACGCAAAGCGCTCTGCTGTGCGTGTGCCGACGCCGGACAATTTTTTAATTTGCTTGATCAACTGGGAAAGCTCTTCGGGGTATTGCATAGATTTGAATATATACCAAACGCTCTATCCGAGAAAAGGGTGCTTTTTTAACCCTAAGTGGGGTAAAATCGACTCCGTTGGCAAAAGAAGTGATTGATAAAGCAAAAATTATAGGGTTAGGTTCTTATCTTCCCGAGCGGGTCCTCACAAATCGCGATCTCGAGCAAATGGTCGAGACTTCTGATGAGTGGATTGTTTCGAGAACGGGAATGAAAGAAAGGCGTGTGGCTCGGTCCGACGAATATACGTCGGACATGGGACTTCAGGCGGCTCGACTGGCATTGGATGATGCAGGACTTTTGCCTGACGCAATTGATCTCATTCTCGTCGCTACCTTGACCCCTGATTATTTATTTCCCAGCACAGCCTGCCTTATCCAAACCCGTTTGGGGGCACACAAAGCCGCGGCAGTCGATATCCAGGCAGCGTGTACCGGGTACCTGTACGCGTTGTCTTTTGCCAAGGCGTGCGTTGAATCGGGCGCTTATCGCAATGTCTTGATTGTCGCTGCCGAAAAATTATCTTCAATCACCGATTACCAAGACCGTTCAACGTGTATCTTATTTGGCGACGGCGCCTCTGCGTGCGTCGTGTCTAAGGCAAAGGATGGACTTGTTATCGAGAGCGTCACATTGGGATGCGACGGCGAGCAAGCACAGCTGCTTATGATGCCAGCCGGTGGCGCGCGGCGGCCTGCTTCGGTCGAGACAGTCCAAGAACGGGGGCACTACATTAAAATGGCTGGCAATGAGGTGTTCAAACACGCCGTGCGGCGCATGGAAGCTTCTTGCAAAGAGTGCTTGGATCAAGCCCAAGTCAAAGAGACCGAAGTGAATTGGCTCGTGCCTCATCAAGCCAACGTGAGGATCATCGATGCGATTGCGCGTCGATTTGACCATTTGCCTGCGGAGCGAGTTTTTAAAACAGTGCATAAATACGGTAACACCTCGGCTTCTTCTGTTGGCATTGCACTCGATGAACTCCTTACCGAGCATCCGATTGCCGATGGCGATCGGATTCTTTTGACAGCATTTGGCGCAGGGTTGACATGGGGCTCTGTCCTCCTTCGACAAAGCGTGGCGCGATGAAGAAAATAGCGCACCTATTTCCAGGTCAAGGTGCACAAGTTGTCGGCATGGGCAAAGAGTTCTCTGACGTTTACCCTACCGCGCGTCACACGTTCCAGGAAGCAGACGACTTACTCCACTTACCTTTATCAAAACTAGTTTTCGATGGGCCCGATACTGAGCTCAACCAGACGTTATTTAGTCAGCTCGGGCTATTTGTTAGCAGTATGGCGATGGCGCGGGTGCTCAAAGAGCAGTTCCCACACATCGTGCCTACGGCTGTCGCTGGACTTAGCCTCGGCGAATATACCGCGATTGCTGCTTCATCAAGACTGACTTTCAAAGACGCTCTCGATCTAGTCGCCCATCGGGGGCAATTTATGAACGACGCGTGCCAAGAGGTTCGCGGCACGATGGCGGCAGTGCTCGGTATGGAGCCGTCCGCCCTTCAAGGGGCCATTTCTGCCATTGACGGAGTTTGGATCGCAAACTACAACTGCCCTGGCCAAATTGTGATTTCAGGTACCATCGACGGCGTCGCTCGAGCCACCGCCCGCCTTCAAGAGGCAAAAATGGCGCGCGTGGTGTCTCTGACTGTCCACGGTGCATTTCATAGCCCGCTCATGCAAGGCGCCCAAGATCGACTCGCCCCCTTCATCGGAAGGGCGCCCTTTGCTAAAGGCTCTTCTGATCTTGTGATGAACGTACCGGGGCGATTTGTAGAAGATTCTGAAATACAGTCATTTATGATTTCTCAGGTCACTTCGCCCGTTCGTTGGGAGCAAGGCGTGCGAGCTTTAGAAGAGCGAAAAATGGATTTGTATCTTGAAATTGGGTCGGGGAAAACGCTGACGGCGATGATGAGAAAAATAGGCATTCAAGGCAAGATACTGCCGATCAACGGTGTGAAGGATCTCGACACACTTGCATTAGAATGGGAGAAATGCGGATGCACCCACAATTGCTGAAAGGGAAAAGCGCTCTTGTGACGGGCGGTACAGCCGGGATTGGGAAGGCGATCTCTGAACTATTTGTCGAACATGGCGCGAATGTGGTCATTGTCGGTACGAATAAAGAACGGGGAGAGGCTGCCCTACAAGATCTGATGGCGCGCAGAGTTTCTCCGGATCAAAAAGTGCAGTTGGAGCTTGTCAACGTCGCTGTGACGGTTGATGTTGAAAAGCTGATTGCCACCCTTCCCCCGATCGATACGCTGGTAAATTGCGCGGGGATTACTCGAGACAATTTATTGATGCGGATGAGTGAAGAAGATTGGGATAGGGTCCTCGAAGTCAATCTCAAATCGGTTTTTAACTTATGTAAAGCGCTAGCCCGCCCTATGAGTAAAGCGCGCTCAGGCTCGATCATTAACATTGCTTCTGTAGTTGGCCTTATGGGCAATGCGGGGCAAACAAACTACGCCGCTTCGAAAGCGGGGATGATTGGATTTACAAAATCGCTTGCCAAAGAGCTTGCAAGTCGGGGTGTGCGCGTGAACTGTGTTGCGCCCGGGTATATTGAGACAGCGATGACCGATGTCTTAAATCCGGCAGTGAAAGAAGTTCTTTTATCAAAGATCCCGCTCGGCCGGATTGGTCAGCCAAAGGAGATTGCGCAGGCGGTCTTGTTTTTGGCAAGCGATCAAGCGAGCTATGTGACGGGGCAAGTGATCGCCGTTGACGGCGGAATGGTTATGTAGAAAAAACAAGGAAACATATGTCAGTACAACAAGAAGTGATTGATATTATTATTGAACAACTCGGGGTCGATGCAGCTGATGTAACGCCTGAGAAGTCGTTCGTCGAAGATCTAAATGCCGACTCATTGGATCTCACCGAGCTCATCATGACATTTGAAGAGCGGTTTGGTTTTGAGATTTCAGAGGAAGATGCTGAGAAACTCAAGACGGTTGCTGACGTCATCGACTACATCGAAAAGCGAAAAGTCAACGCTTAAGCCACATCGCGGATCGGCCCATTGAACCGACTCGGATCCGAGTCGGTTCAATGGGTGTTTTTAGTCTGACTTGCGCAAATACCTGTTTCGGATGGTCAAAACGGATGCAAGTATTGACAAGATCACGGCCGCTACCTTCACCGCATTCCATACACTGTCCATTCTTGCGCGGCAATCTATACGTCGGCTACGTCTGCTGCGCGATATTTGGGCAATCAGCGGTGTTGGACTTGTCGATGTGCTTGCCCCTTGAGCGGGAGATGGTGGTGTAGGTGTGGGCGATGGTGGTACAGGTATTGCTGTAAAAAAGAGTGTGCCAGTAGCAGACGTTGAGACGGTTACCGGCGGTGCTGTGGGCGCTGCGGCTGCAGTAGCAGCAGCTACGATTGTAGGTGACAAAGCGCCGCGAGAAGAAGAAGGTGTTGTAGGTCGAGATGGTGCTGTTGGTGAGTTACCAGCTGAAGTGTTGGTGGTAACAGGTGAAAACGGTGATTGCAAACAGCGTTTTACCATAGGGACGAGTTCTGCGTCAGGCAGTTCCGCGTTGCTTGCAGCGGTCGTGTCTATGGCTGGGCCTTGGCCAACGAGTTGGATTTGTGCGAAGGTGCGTTCTTGAGGGTGTCGTGAAGGTGAGGGACGAACCGGCGCGGGTCTTCTGGGTGGTGTTGGTGGTTGTACTACAACGAGTGGGGGTGGAGGCGTGGTGTAACCAGATGAATTAGTAATTTCTGCGGTTGCTGACATAAAAAATCCTTATTTAATTTATGTAAGGATTGTACCACTTTTGTATGTATTAAATAAGGCAACATTATATTATAATGTAAGTATCTGAATAACAAGGAGATGAATATCTTCTTCAAGATGTTTTCGTTTCAGTATAAAGCCTAGTTCTTTTTGAAGCATCGCAACAAAGGACTCGAGGCCGTCTTGGGCGAAGACATTGAGTACCTTGCTCAGGAGGGCCGGGAGCGCTCCGGGGGGCCGAAAGAGGTTGACTAGACCGTGATTGCCGATGAAACAGAGGTCTCCGGAGGCGATTGGGTGGGGGCCGGTGCCTGGTGGCAGAAAGGTATTTGTTTGGTAGGACCAGACGAGTACGGGGTGGTTTGGGTCGCCTTTGATCTCCAGGCTTGAGTGGTTTTTGTCGAGCAGCAAAATCCCTGAAGGGACAGTACTGTCTTGAGATGCCTTTTTTGTTTGTTTCAGTTCAGTCAGAAGTTCGTACATCCCCTCAAACCCTTCTTCTTTGGCTTCTGCTGTCCGGATGCAGAATTGATCCGTTGTTTCTGGTTTGGGGAAGTCGAGTAGAAAGCCGCGAGGTGTTTCCGAGAAAAATGAAATCGCTTTGACTGAGATGGCGTCAGACCTGCATGCCTCAATGTTTTTTTGCAGCATGAGGTGTTGTAAGAGGAGGGCGCACTCATATTCACCGTACATTCGCTCTCTATACAAAGAGTTTTCCTTCAATCGGTTGATGTTTTCATACAAACATTGGCTCATCGTATTGAGTGTGTTGGCCAGTTCTGCGATTTCTTTGGGGCCTTCGACATCGATCGATTCTCCATATTGACCGGCGGCAATCGCAAGGGCTGATTGGTTGAGTCGTTGGATGGGGCGGGAGATTCGATTGGCAATCATAAACAACGTGGCGATCATGATGACAATGGTCGATCCGGCACTCAAAACGATCCAGGTGATGCTTGCGGTGATTACACCGCTTGTGACTGAAGAATTGGTTTCGGGTGACGTCGACCTTCCTTCAGACTTTTCGTCTTCCCTTGCGGCCGCTGGCTCTAGAGCGCGGCTGTTTGCTTTAGAGTGAGAATCTGAAGAAGCCTCCTTGCCTGTTTCCCAATTCTTCAATCCCTCGTGGTATAAATTCACACGCATGTCGGCGCCCATGAGTGCCATTTCTCTATGCCAGTTGACAGCCAGAAGGGCTGAGACAAGGGCTATTCCGCCGATGAGGGTGGGGAGTAAAAAAAGCAAAAGGCGCGTTCGGATTCTCATGGGACAAACATCCCGCCGCGGTGGTGGCGGCATGGAAATGTTTGGGCGTAAGCTTGTAACAGCGCGATCGCGACAGAGGGGCATTCTGAGATGATTGAGAGTAAGTGACTGCGCGATAAAGCAAATAATAGGCTGTCTGTTTTGCAAATGGCAGAATAGGAGCGCGCCCCGTCGTTAAAAATGGCCTCATCGCCGAAATAGTCGTGAGCGCCGAGCTCTTTGACAAAAGAGCCCTTTTCATCGATGATCGTCGCAGAGCCTTTTGCGATCAAATAGATGCGGTTGGCAACTTGCCCACTTGTAAATACCTTTTCGCCTGCATCATAGTCGTCTTCGTGGAGTTTTTCAGCAATCGCGAGCAAAAGCTCTAAATCGAGCTCGGCAAAGAGGCGCACTCTTTTCAAAAAGAAGGCTTTTTCAACAAGGCTTTTCACGGATGCTCCAAAAGTTCATAGGCGTATTGATGGAAAGTGTTATCTGCTTGCTTCATTTGTTCTCGTAAATGTTGTCTCCAATTTGGGAGTTGGAGGCGCGCTTTTAGCCTTGCGGCGACAATCTTGTCAAACAAAGAGGGTGAAGCATCGAGTTTGCTCAGTAAATCGGCGAGGTTTAAAGAGGGAAGATTCGAGTGAAACTTCAGGCAAGCGCTGAGTTTTTCTTCGAGGGGTAAATCATCGACGAGGGGTGCGATACGTCGGAAAATGGCAAGATCGCATGTTTTTTCTAAACTTTCTACTGCGTGAGAATGGATTTTTGCATTTCGACTGAGCAGCGATCGAGCGAGTAGCTCTGGATCTTCTAAGGCCCCTGCAGCACCAAGAAGGTGAATTACAAAGTCGATCACTGATTGGTAGCCTGCGAGCATGGCGTTTTGGAGCATTTCCAGATCGTACAAAGGATAGCGTTGTTGGATTGTGTGGCCGAAGTAGAAATAGAAGTAGGCGCGCTCGATTTCGATTTCAAATACATCCATAACGACTGCCTGGAGTTGTGGTAGCGCCAAGCGAGCCAAGATTTTGCTCGCCATGATTCTTGTCCGTTCAGAGAGCCCTACATCTTTCGTCAAGGCAATCAGTAGCGGGACGACTTTAAGGCCCATTTGATTGACGACGGCCTCAACACGCCTTCTCTCGCTGGGTCGAAATGAGGCTGTTGTGACAATGAGTTCTTTGACTGTCGTG